>CP144831.1:0-6006 GCA_036689465.1 Candidatus Stammera capleta
ATGTATTCTAAATGTTGATTACCAGATTTGCAAAATAAAGATTGATCTAATAAAATTTCAAAAATTAAAATTTTTAGAAGTATATACATATCAGATGATAATTCTTTTTTAAAAAAAGAAATAATTTTTTTTTCAAACAGAAAAATAGCTAAATTTACAAAAAATAAAAAAAAAGCTACTTTAATATTTGAATATAATTTATGTTTTAAAAACGAAGAATATTCTATTAATTACAAAAATAATATTTTATATATCAATGCTAAAAATAGAAATGGTTTAATATATGGTTTATTTAATTTAATTAAATTTATACAATTAAATTTAATAATTAAAAATAAAAATTTTTATATTAGAGAAAAACCTGATGTTAAAATAAGAATTATCCATCATTTAGATCATGTAAATGGTAATATAGATAAAGGTTATTCTGGAAATTCTATTTTTTTCTTTAATAATAAAATACATTTTAATTTATTAAGAATTAAATATTATGCTAGATTATTGTCTAGTATAGGTATAAATTATTTATGTATTAACAGTTACAATGTAAATTTATATGATACTTATTTAATTACTAAAACTTGATTAATACAACTATATGAAATATATAATATATATATAAAATATAATATTAAAATATTACTTTCAATAAATTATAAAAGTCCGTGAATATTAGATCAATTTAAAGATAAAGGTATTTTAAATAATAATATTATATTGTGATGAAAAAAAAAAATTCAAGAAATATATGAATATATGCCTTCTTTGGGTGGATTAGTAATAAAATTTAAAAAAAATATTAAAAAAAAATATTTTATTAAATATTCTAAATTAATTGCAAAAATTTTAAAAAATTTTAATAGTTTTTTAATTATAAAATGTTTTTCTAATAAAATTCAAAATTGAAGACATCGTGAGATAGATAGAGCATGTTTTACATATAAAAATTTGTTTAATTTAGATGGATTACTATTAGATAATATAATTTTACAAATAGATGATGGACCTTTAGGTTCTCAAGTGAGAGAACCAATTTCAAGTATATTAGGAGTTATGAAAAAAACCCCACAAATATTAGAATTACAAATTACTCAAGAATATACTGGTCAGCAAATAGATATATGTTGATTATTACCTAAATGAAAATATATATTAAATTTCAATACTTATAAATTAGGAAATAAATCTAAAATAAAAAAGTTAGTAACAAATAAAATATATAATATTAAAAATTATGGTATATCAGGAATATCAAATATAGGAGATAAAAATAATTGAACTAGAAATGAATTAGCTCAAGCAAATATATATGGTTTTGGTAAATTACTATGAAATTTAAATATAGTAACAAATAAAATATATAATATTAAAAATTATGGTATATCAGGAATATCAAATATAGGAGATAAAAATAATTGAACTAGAAATGAATTAGCTCAAGCAAATATATATGGTTTTGGTAAATTACTATGAAATTTAAATATCAATTTAAATAATTTATTAAAAGAATGAATACAACTTTCTTTTAATTCTAATAAATTACTTGTAAATAACATAAGAAAAATTATGTTTAATAGTTGAAAAACATATGAAAAATATACTACTATATTAGGTATAGGTGGTATGGTTAATATATCTAAATATGGTCCTAATATTGATCAATGAGAATATACTAATTTAGGAATATATCATAACTCAAATAGATATAGTTTAGGAACAAATAGAAATGAATATATAAAACAATATTCTTATAAAAATAGATTAAAATTTAGTAATGCAAATAAATGTCCTGAAGAATTAATATTATTTTTTCATAAATTATCATATAATTTTTATTTAAAAAAAAAAAAAAAAACTATTATTCAGTATATTTATGACATTAGGCATGAAGCAATTAATGATATTATTAATTGAATTATATTATTTAAAAAATGTAAAAAATATTTATCTCCTAAAATATTTAAAAATATTAAAAATAAATTAAGGAAGCAATACTTAAATGTATGTGAATGATGTGATCAAACAAAATCTTATTTTTTTAAAAAATCAGGTATACCTGATAAATTTAATAGAAAAATATATTTTTAATTTTTTTTTTTCAATAATTAATTATTTTAAACAATAAATTTAAACTTAATCCTACTAAAATAGTTAATACCAAACCTTTTATTTCTACATTATTATAAGTAAATTTAAAAATAATTCCCGATATAAGAGTTATAAATATTAATAAAATATTTTGAAAATTATTAAAATTTATATTTGAATTAACTATTATTTTTATACCAGATGATATTATTAAACCATATATAAATAACGAGATACTTATAATAATTTGTATTGGTATTGATTGTATAAAAATAAAAAATTTACCTAAAAAAGAAATAAATATAAATAAAATAGAAGTAATAATTATAACTAAATTAAATTCATTTAAAGATATGTATCTTATACTCTCATTATAAAAAGTAAATGGAATGGAACCAAAGAAACAAAATAATGTATTTAAAATAGAATTTATTAGAATATGTTTACATAATTTATTTTTATTTAATTTAATATTTTTTATTTTGTTAGCTAATATTATAAAACTTATATATTCTATAATAGATATTAAAAATATTGGAAAAACTATCGGTAACAATTCTGTATTGAATTTAGGAAAATATATTTTAGGTAACACAAATCATGGTGTTTCGTTAATATTTTTAAAATTTATTACTTTTAAAAATAGAGATAAAGTATATCCTAATATTAAACCTATTGATATAGGTACAAACAAAAATTCATTTCAAAAAATTGAACTTATTATTATTACTGAAAAAGTAAAGAAAAAAATTAATATTGATTTTCAATTACTTAAATCTAATTTTCGTATTGAAATGTATGAAAGATCCAAACCCATTATAGTAATAATTAAACCTAATAAATGGGGAGGTAAAATATAATTTAATCAGTAAAAATCATGATATTTTATTATTATACCTGTTATAAAAAATAAAATTCCATAAAGAATAAAACTACTTAATATATATTCGTATTTATATTTAGATAAAAGTATTGTTATAGGAGATATAAACATTAAATTAGTAGTTAGGTAAGATGGAAATTTAAATTTATTTAAAATTAGATAAATAATATTACTAATACCATTTAGTAGAAAAATATTAGCTGGATCAATACCTACAATTATTGCTGTAGTAATATTTATTATACTAATTGAAATTAAATTTTGTATATTTAATAGAAATAATTTTCTTAAAATTGTCTTTTCTTTAATTTTAAATATCATCTTAAAATTTATTTTTTATAAGTTCATTTATTCTTATAAAGCTATTATACTGAAAAAAATATTTTTTACAATATTTTTTTCGTTTTTTTTACTAATTAATTCAAATAAAATTTTTAAAAAATAAATATGAAATCTAAAAATAAAATTAAATTTATTAATAAGAATGTTTTTACTAAATTAAATATTGATTCTATAAGTGCTATTAATAATAAATCTATTGGTTATATAACTAGTATTTTAGCTTGTACATCTATGCCTTATTCAAATATTAAAAATACTTTTTTTAAAAGAAGTAATGGAAATATGACTTTGAAAATTATTTCTGATCCTGAATATGGTTTACCTTATGGAATAATACCTCGTATTATAATGATATGGTTATGTACAGAAGTTAAATTAAAGAAATCATCTAGATTATATTTAGGTAAGAATCAAAATGAATTTATAAAAAAATTAGGTTTATCTCCTACAGGAGGTAAATATGGTTCTATAAATAGAATTAAAAATCAAATGTTAAGACTATTTCATTCTACTATGTCCTTAACTTATCATTATAAAAATATACATAAATTTACTAATTTAGCAATAGTAGATAATATTTTTTTTTCTTGGGGTAAAAAAAAATTTTTTAGTAATGAAATTAAATTGTCTGATAAATTTTATAAAGAAATTAAACGTACTTCTTTGCCTGTAGATTTAAGAGTTATAAAAATTATAAGATCTCCTCTGGCTATAGATATATATATATGACTAACTTGAAGAACAAGAATTATTAATAATCGTAAAAATGTTTTAATTTCTTGAAAAAATTTAAAATTTCAATTTGGTTCTAATTATTCTGATACTCCTAAAGGTTTATATAATTTTAAAATAGAATTTATTAAGAAACTTAAATATGTTTGTTTCTTTTATTCTCATGTTAATGTTTCTATTTTAGATTTTGGTTTGAAACTTAAAAATAGTTTTCCTCATGTTCCTTATTTAAGTTATTAATTTTTTTTCTAATACATGTTATATATTATGTAATATATGAAATACATGGTGTTAATATTTCAATGACTTCATTGTTCTGAAAGATTAGTATGTTTTTAATGTTTTATATTTTTTTTTTGGCTGGTGTTTATGCGTTGTTTGGCTGGTGTTTATGCGTTGTTTGACTAGTGTTTATGCGTTGTTTGGCTGGTGTTTATGCGTTGTTTGACTAGTGTTTATGCGTTAATAAAATTTTTATTTTTTAAAAAAAATTTGTAATAAAATAAAAATGTGTTAATATTAAAAAAGTTTATAAGAAGGAAAAAAAATTTAAACAAGTCAAATAAACTTGTTTATAAACATTAATTAATTTTTAGGGTTTTATATGAATAAAAGTCTACGTTATTATTTCAGTAATTTATGCTGTATAATATGTTGCTTATTAAGCATGAACTTTGCTATGTCTAATGGTGATACACGTAATGTAAAAGAACCTACTATACCTAGTAGTTGTAGTGTATTAAAAGCCAATGATAAAATTAGTACTAGTTCAATACAGAATGAAATGAATCGTTGTGCTAAACTTAAAAAAGTTGTTTCATTACAATCTGATGGAAAAAATTTTCATTTTTATTCCGGTCCTTTAACAATCCCTTCAGATGGAGGAATGTTAATTAATAAAGGAGTAGTTTTATCTGCTATACCAGATCCTGAATTATATGATAACGGTAACCATAAGTGTGGGACAGTAGATAATTCTGGAAGAGGTTGTTATCCCTTTATAAAAGTTATAAATACTTCTAATAGTGGAATATATGGAAGTGGTATAATTGATGGACAAGGAAATTCAGTTTTAAAAAATTCCAAAAAAACTTGGTGAAATTTAGCTAGTGAAGCTAAAAAATTAAATAAATCACAAAATGTACCTAGATTAATAGAAATAAGAAATTCTAATAATTTTATTTTGTATCAAATATCTTTAAAAAACTCTCCAAACTTTCATGTAGCTGCTAGTAATGTTAACGGTTTTACTGCTTGGGGGGTAAATATAAATACTCCTGCTGATGCTCGTAACACAGATGGTATAGATCCTGGATCATCACAAAATGTTACTATAACACGTTCATATATTAGTACTGGTGACGATAATGTAGCCATCAAAGCTTCTAGTAAACCTTCTTCACATATATCTATTACGAATAGTGTTTTTGGAAAAGGACACGGTATGTCTATAGGTAGTGAAACTTCTGGAAAAGTTAATGATATTTTAATAGATAATTTATCTATGAATGGTACAACTAGTGGTTTACGTATTAAAAGTGATATTTCTAGAGGTGGTTTAGTAAGTCAAATACTTTATAGAAATGTATGTATTAAAGATGTACAATATCCTATATATTTAGATATGTTTTATATTAAAAATGCATCTGGTAATAAAATTCCTTATTACAAAAATATTACTTTTAGTAATGTTAAAGTATTAACACCAGGTAAATTTATTTTCCGTGGTATAAAAAATAACAATATAGAAGTTACATTTAATAATGTTAGTATCAAAAAAGGATCTAATATTGTAATGGAATATGTTACTACTACTGGTAAAATGAATGAAAATGTTACAGGAAATAATTGTCCTTCTTATATAAAATAAGATATAAAAATTTTAAAACCTCAATTTATTGAGGTTTTAAAATTATTTATTTTTCTAAAAATTTTAGAAATTGATTTTTGGTTTTATAAAA
>CP144832.1:0-9040 GCA_036689465.1 Candidatus Stammera capleta
AAATTAATAATATATAATATTAAAATTAAAAATTCATTTTAATATTAAAATTTAAAAACAAACAATTCAGTTTCATAAGAAACTAAAATTTTATTATCATATAAATAATTGTTTAATAAACAATATAATTTTTTAAAAAATAATCTTTTGTTTATAGATTTTACTTTTTCAACTTGAGTAGAAGAATTTATCATGCCTAAAAATTTTTTTTTAGTTAAATAAATTTCTCAGGGTTTGAGTATGTAAAAATAAGTATATTTTTTTTTATTAATATAAAAATCAATTTCTTTTTTATAATTTATTTTTCTGTACTTTCTAGAATAATTTTTATTTATTGATTCTAATATATCCTCATATTTATTTAAAAAATTATTCAATTTATAATTTCTATTATTTTGTAATATACAAATTAATCCTTTTTTATTAATTTTTTTAATAAGATAAGAAAATATTTTTCTATTAATTCATTGCAAAGATTGTGCAAATATAAATATATCCATATTAGGTAATAAATTAATTTTTTCTTCAATTTTACCTTTTATTCATTTTACAAAAGGAAATTTTTTTCTTCCTATTTTTATCATTTCATTAGATATATCTATTGCATAAAAATTATTTTTTTTACTAAAAATATTTATGAAATTTTCTAAAGAAATTCCTGTACCAGAACCTATATCTAAAATATTTAATTTTTTTTTTTTATTACTTAAATGTAATATTTCTTCAAAAAAAAATTTTTTATATCTAGGTCTAAATAAATCATATTTTTTAGCTAATTTATCAAATTTTTCTTTTTTATTTGTTGACATTTTCTTTTAATAATAAATTTATAATATTTTTACTTAAAATAAGTTTTTTCATGTATTTATTAAAAAATGGAAATTTATATTTTAAATTATTAATCTTAAAATATTTTTTTTTCATATTTATATATATATAACCTTCTTCTGCAATATTTTTTATATTTACTTCTAATAATATTAAACCGTTATTTAAAGCGTTTCTAAAAAAAATTCTTCCAAAATAAGGGGAAATAATAATTTTGATTCCAGAATATATAAGTGCATTTACTGCCTGTTCTCTAGAACTTCCTATGCCAAAAATACCTTTAGATATCAATACTTGGTATTTATTAATTTTTTTATTTAAAGAAGGATATTTATTTTTGAATAAATATTTAGATAATTTTTTATTATTTACTAACATATGTTTATATTTAGCAGGTAAAATATCATCTGTTGATATTAACGGAGCATCAATAAATTTAAAATATTTTTTTTTTTTATTTATCATATAAATTTTTTGTTGAAGGTATTTTTCCTAAAAGTGCTGTATAAGTAGCAACTAATATAGAAGAAATATATATTTTACAATTTTTGTTACCCATTCTTCCTTGAAAGTTTCTATTCATTGTAGTCATAATTTTATCTCCATTAGATGGCACAGGACCTTGTGTTCCAACGCAATTTCCACATCCTGGAGGAGTAATAATTACCCCTGCTTCTATCATTGTATTAAGGTATTTTTTTTCTATTGATTGTAAATATATATATTTAGATCCAGGGGAAAATATACATAAAATGTTAAAATGTATTTTTTTATTTTTTAATATAGAAGATATTTCTTTCATATCTTCTAAAGAACTATTTGCACAACTTCCTAAAAATACATAATTAATTTTTATATTAGATACATTATCTAAATTAGTTACATTATTAGGATAATGTGGTAAAGAAACTTGAGGATTTAATTTTTTTATATTTAAAAAAATATTATTTTTACTATTATTTTTTGTAGTAGAACTTAATTTTTTGGATATATTTTTGTTTTTAGGCAAAAATATACATTTAGCTCCTAATTCTACCGCCATATTAGATATTGTAATACAAGAATCTAAAGTTAATTGTTTAATTCATTTTCCATTTATTTCTATTGATTTATATAAAAAAAATTTTTGTCCATATTTTTTTAATATATATAACATAATATCTTTAGTTCTAATTATTGGTTTAGGTTTACCTAATATTTTAATATTCACTGTTTCTGGTACTTTAATTCATATTTTACCTGTAATCATTGAATATATTATGTCTGATAATCCCATACCTAATGATAAACATTGTAATACTCCTCCAGTACATGTATGTGAATCTGAACCTAAAACTATATTATTAGGTAAAAATATTTTTTTTTCTAATGCTAATATATGACTTATTCCTTCTCCTCTATTAAATATATTAGCTTTTATCTGAGAGGCAAAATTTAATGATTTTTTAATTTGTAAAGAGATTTTTTTATTTATTGAAAGTACTGAATGATCAAAAAAGAAACTTATTTTTTTATTATTAAAAACTTTTTTAAAATTATATTTTTTAAATATATTTGCTATTGTGTGAGAATTACCGTCTTGAATATAAATATGATCTATATTTACTTTAACTATATCGCCAACATTAATTTTTTTTTTTTTACTATGTAATTTAATGATTTTTTCTACTAAAGTATTTTTATTTTTTATTTTTTTTATCATATTTTTTTTTAGTTTTTTTATATAAAAAACATAATTTTTTAATACTTATTTCTTTATTGTTTTTTTCAGATGTTTTTTTAATTAGTTCTAAACATTTTTTTAATATTTTGTTTTTTATTTTTATTTTTTTTTTTTTTAAAAAATATTTTATTGTACTTCTTCCGGAATGTTTACCTATAATAAATTTTCTTTTTCTATTTATTATTTTGGGATTAAAAGGTTCAAATGTATTTTTATTATTTATAAGACCATTAACATGTATTCCTGATTCATGTTTAAATATATTTGATCCTATTATGGGAGTTCATGGATATATTATCGTATTAGTGTATTTAGCTATTTTTTTAGATGTTTTAACTAATTTTTTAGTATTTATGTTTAAATTTATTTTATATATTTTTTTTAAAATCATTACTAATTGTGATATATCTGGCATACCAGCTCTTTCACCTATTCCATTAATACAAACATGGAAATATTTAGCTCCTGATTTTAATCCTTCAATAGTATTGGCAGTAGCTAAACCAAAATCATTATGACAATGACATTGTAAATCTATTTTAGATATTTTTTTAATTTCTTTTATTTTTTTTCCGTATTGTTTATAATCTAAAATTCCTATAGTATCTGATAAACGTAATCTATCTGCACCTGCTTTTTCTACAGCTAATGCATATTCTTTTAATGTATTTATATCTGTTCTTCCTACATCTTCAGCACTAATTGAAACAAAAAGATTTTTATCTTTACAAAATTTTATTAAATAATCAGCAGTATTAATAAGTCAATTTTTATTTTTATTTATACTATATTTTAAATGTATCTTGGATGTAGGTAATCCTATATGTATATGTTTAAAACCCAAAGAAATAGTATATTTTATATCTTTCAATATTCCTCTATTTCATCCTATGATATTAATTTCATTTTTTCTTTCTAACATGTAATATATTGATTTTATTTCTTCTCCTTTAAGAATTGGTATTCCACATTCTATTCATTTAACTCCTAAATCCACTAGAAGTTTAAATATTTTTATTTTTTTTTTTTTATTAAATACTATTCCAGGTGATTGTTCTCCGTCTCTTAATGTTGTATCTTCTAAGATAATATTATTTTGAATTTTATGCATATATATATTATTTATTTTTATTTTTAGGTTTTGGTATATTTAGTTTTTCTCTTAAAGTTCCTGGATTATATTTTTTTTTATATATACCTAAGTGTTGTAATCTAGGAATTATATTTAATATAAATTCTTCTAGAAATTCTGGTAATACTGGGGGCATAATATTAAATCCATCACATGCTTTATTTGTAAATCATTTATAAATTGTTTTGGATATTTCATCATATGATCCTATTAAATTTAAATGTCCTCTTGACATTACTATTTTTTTATACAGATTATTAATAGTTATTTTTTTTTTTTTAGCTATATATTCAATTATTTTTTTTCTACTTTGATTTGTATTTGAAATATTATTTATAATTGGTAGTTGTTGATTTTTATTTATGTTTCTTAAATTTATTGTTTCTCCTAATAAATTTTCTAACATATCTATGCCGAATTCTTCTGGTATTAAATTCTGTAAATAATTAAATTTTTCTAATGCTTCATTTTTATTTTTACCTATATAAAAACTCAATCCTGGCATTATTAATATATTTTTAAAATTTCTTTTATATTTATGAATTTTTTTTTTTACATTTTTGTAAAATTTTTGTGCAGAAATTATATCTGGTTGAGCTGTAAAAATAATTTCTGCTGCTTTAGAAGCTAATTTTATACCAGGTATAGAAGATCCAGCTTGTACTATTATAGGATGTCCTTGAGGTGATCTAGATATATTTAATACTGCATTAAATATTTTATGGTATTTTCCATTATATGTAGTTTTATAACATTTATTTTTGTTATAAAAAATATTATTTTCATAATTTTTTATAAAAGCTTCATCATCTCAACTATCTCATAGTTTAGTAACTATTTTTCAGCATTCTCGAGCTTTTATATATCTTTGATCGTGATTTAAATGTTTTTCATAACCAAAATTATATGCTGTATTATTTTTAGATGAAGTAACTATATTTCAACCCGCTCTTCCGTTACTTATATGATCTAATGAAGCATATTCTCTAGCTATATTATAAGGGTGTTTATATGTAGTAGAAGATGTTCCTATTAAACCTATATTTTTTGTAATACTAGATAAACTGGATAGTAGACTTATAGGTTCAAAAAAAGTTGTTCTACTACAATATCCTTTACCTTTATCATCTTCAAATATTGAAGGTGTATCTGCTAAGAAAATAAAATCCATTAATCCTTGTTCTGCTATTTTAGATAAATATAAATATTTTTTTATGTTTTGTACTTTTTTATTTTTTTTTTTTTTTTTATATTTTCATGAACATGGGTGATGTCCATATTCATAAGTTATATATGCCCCTATAATTAATTTTTTCATATATTTATTTAAAATTATTAGTCAGTTTAAGTATTTTTTTTATATTTATACAATATTTTTCTATTTCGTAAGTTCTTTTAAATTTTAATATTTTTGTAGCTATTTTTGACATAATTTTATAAGATGCTCTTATCATATGGTTAGCATATATAATAATATTAAAACCTAAATTATATAATTCTGTATTTTTAAAACTATTATATTTTGTAGGTATACATGCTAAAGGTATTTTGGGGTATTTTTTTTTATATATTTTACAGAATTCAGATATTTCTTTAATATCTTTATTTTTACTATGAATTAAAATAATATCTGCTCCTGCTTGAGTAGCTTTGAAAGATCTATTTAAAGTTTCATCAAGACTTTTACCTAATATTAAACCTTCCATTCTAGCTATAATAGAAAAATCTTTTTTATATATATTATCCTTACCTTTTTTAATTTTTTCGCAAAAAATTTCTATGTCTTCTAGTTTTTGTTTTTTATGAATTTTTAATAAAGAATTTCTTTTTATACCTTTTTTGTCTTCTATTACTACTGAATTGATATTTACTGATTGTATTATTTTAATGTAATGAATAAAATATTCTATGTTTTTTCCGGAATCAGCATCTATTATTATAGGTAATTTAGTTATCAATCTAATGTCTAGTATATTTTTGATTCTTTCTCTTATATCTAATATTTCATTATCTGGTAACATTTTATTAGTAGAATCTGATAGAGAACTAGATCAAATTCCATTAAATTGATATTTTTTTTTGTTACGGGGATTTATATAAAATGTATTATCTATGATAGATGCACATAATGGACTATGTGCTTCTAAAAAGATTAATTTTTTTTTTTTTTTAATGAGTTTTTTGATCATATATAAAATATTTATTATTGATATTTTATATATTATTTTATTTTAATTTTTTTTTCATTTTGAAAATTGTATATAAAAATATTTTTTTAAGAAAAATTATATTTTTATATTTTGGTATGTAAATTTTATTAAATAATTTTTATAATATATCCCCCGTATTTAAATTAATGATATTTAGTAGAGTTTTAAAATATACGGGGGAATATTTAGTATATATTAGAATAATATAAATTTTTACTAAATTGAAACCCTTGATCTATTTCAATTTTTTAAAATTTAAATCTAACACATACATCATATAGTATATAACAATAATTTATAAAATTGTAATTTTTTTTGTTATTTAATTTTAAATTATTTATGTTTGTTATTTAGTGTAACTATTAATTATATAAGTTAATTGAAAAAATAATGATATTAAAGATAAAAATAAATATACATTAAATATAGAGAATTTATTTATTAGTAATACTGATAAAAAAGAAAAAATTATTTTTGCTAAACTAGCTATTGAATTTCTTATTATAGTTAATTTTCCTAAATTAAAATATGAAGAATATGTATTTATTTTTATTTGCATACAAATTATATGACCAGATAATAATCCGAAACATAATGAATTTAAAAATATTAATATAAAAAAATTTTTTGTAGTACTTAAGATAAATAAAAATATAAAACATATTAAAAAAGTATATTTCTCAATAAATTTTCTTGATATTATATCTTTGTATAACATAAGACCTATTATAGATGAGAATAAAGCACAAAAAAAATTTAAAATAGAATATACAAAACTAGATTTATAATTTATTAAAGTTGTTAAAAATGGTAGTATAGTGCTTAAATATTGATATATTCCACTTGAAGGTATAGAAAAGAATAATGTTTCTATTAATTTCCTATTTTTAAATGTATCATTTATTCATTTTCAATTTAATTTAACATTTTTTTTATTTTTTTTTTTTTCTTTAATTAAAAAATATTTTTCATTATTTTGAAGTAATTTAAAACATAATATACAACTTAAAAAATAAAATATACTTATAAATATAAAACCGTATAAAGTTATGTTATTTAATATAAATAAATTTCCTACAAAATTTCCTAATGTTTGAAATATTTGTGTAATAGAAAAAGATATTTGAATAATTTTATTTCCTATATCTTGTTTGAATAATAACTTTATTATTTTATTAGAATTTGTTTTATTTATTGTTCTTGTTGTTGAATATATCATTTGCAATATAAATACTAATAATAAACATAAATTTATGTTTATTTTTAAAAAAAAAACAAAAAAAATTCCTAGAGATATTATTAGAAAAATAATACTATTTAAATAATATTGTTTTATAGGGTTTATAGAATCAACTATAAAAACAAATGTTATAGCTGAAATAAACATAGGAAAATAATTAGCAAAAGTAATTAAACTTACTGCTAAAGAGCTTTTAGTATAGTTATATACTAATCATACCAGAATAGTATTTTCTATACTTTCTGCTAGAGAAATTAATATAATTGTTAATTGATATTTTATTTGTTTACTTTCTCAAAACATTAATTTATTTTAAATATTTTTGTTAATAAACTTTTTATTTTGACAAATTTATTATATCATAAGTATGTAGTTAGTTAGTAAAAATGTTTTAGTTTTGTGATATGAAGTAAATGTAATTTTAAATTTTAAAATTAATTTATTTTTTTTTTATTAATTTTAAAAGAAGTTTTTATTATATAACAAATTTTAAATTTGTTTTTATTAAGTAACATTTAATTTAAATTATTTATTGGTTTTAATTTTTTATCATAAAACTCTTTTGTTAAGATTAATGATATTTGGTAGAGTTATTAAAATATACTAAGAGTCATTTTATACATATATAGAGAAGTAAATAGTATGAATAAAATGTTGGTAAAATTAAAATCCTTGGTCTACCATAAGTGTATAAAATTGAATATTATAAAAGAAAAAAATCAAAAAAAGATACATAGAAGATATAATCCTAGATTATTATGTCGTATCCCTCAAGGGATAGTATCTAAATTAGTTACTAAAGTAAAAGATCATGATTGACATTATAATTACGATTTAATTAAATTACGTCGTGATGCTAAAATTCGTATTCATGCTAGATCTGAATTATGTGAAACTTTAAATGTTTTATCTTCTGCATTAATAGTTTATTGTAATTTAAATTTATATAGTGAATATTTATTTGAAATAAAAGTTCCTTTTGAAATTATTGCTTCTTCTATGAATATGCTCCATATATATGATAATGGAAGAAAGTCATATGATCCTCCTTTACATGCTTTAAGAGTTTTAGAAAAATTAAAATATTTGATTATTTTAAGAGCTAAAAATACAGATACAGGACATTATAAACCATTGCGTATTTGGTTAACTAAGAATTTTTTTATTTCTCGAGGTATAACTTTAAAAAGATTAAGGTTTTATTTACATAAGTATGAAAATTGAATTATACGTAATAATTTAACTAGTAATTTTCTTTCTCATAGAAATAAACACTTGTCTAAAATGAGAATTATAGGTATAGATTTAATTAAATATCCTTCTTTAAGAAATTTATTAATAAAAATTAAAAAAAATATTTTAGGTGAAAAATTTATACTTAAAATAAATAATAATATTAAATTTTATTCTAATAATATTAAGAGAAATAATGTTTTTATTAAAGAGAAATCTTTTAGTAATAAAAAGGTATTTAATAAAAATAAAATATCTAATTTTTGATATTGTAAATTTATTCATTGAAGTTACACCAAAATGCCTTATCAAGTTTTATTATTAGAAAATTCTTTACGTAAAGAGAATCCTGGTCTTATTAATGTTGATCCTGAAAAATATTATAAAACTCTCTTAAAAAGAGGACAGAAATTATAATAATAAAAATTTATTTATAAATATTTATATTTTTATAGGAAGGTTTTTTTTTTTAAAAAAAAAAATCGTTTTTTTTTTATATTTAGTATGTTTTTTTGTATTTTTTTTTTTATTTTTTTTATATATATGTAATTAATAGATTTTTAAAAAGTCAAAAAAAATTTATTTTTTGTATATTTTTATTTTATAATATTAACTTCGAATCTTACTTCTGAACTAAAGTATTAATAAATAATATATTTAATTAAAAATATATT
>CP144833.1:0-143549 GCA_036689465.1 Candidatus Stammera capleta
TTATCATGAGTAAAATTTTTTTTTTAGTTGATGCTACTTTATATGCTTATAAATCTTTTTATATAGTAAATTATAAGAAAAAAAAGGTAAATTTTAAAAAATCTTTTTTAATTTTTTGAAGAATGATTTTTAGTAAATACAGATTTTGTAAACCAAATTATTTATTATTTATTTTTGATTATGATAGAAATAATTTTCGAAAAAAGTTGTATAAAAAATATAAATCTAATCGTAAAAAAATATCTAAAAATTTAATATTATATATTTCTGGAATTAAATTATTTTTTCGTACTTTTGATATTAAATATTTTTCTTATCCTGGGTTTGAAGGTGATGATATTATAGGTAGTTTAATATTTAATATAGATAATTTGTTAAGGGGTAGAAATTATTTAATCTATATTTTATCTTATGATAAAGATTTTTTACAGTTAGTAAATGATAAAGTATATTTATTTGTTTCTGTGAATGAAATTTTTAATACTAATCTTATTTTAAAAAAATATGGAGTTTATCCTAATTTAATTAAAGATTTATTAATTTTATGTGGTGATAAATCTGATAATATACCTGGTATAAAGGGTGTTGGATTAAAAAAAGCTATTATTTTAATTAATAATATAGGAAATATTGAAAATATATATAAAAATTTATGTAAAATTAAAAGTCTTAAAATTACTAATTATAGTAATATTATTAAAAATTTAAAATTGAATTCAGACAAAATAGATTTATGAAGTTCTTTAATAAATATAAAATTAGATATTAAGATAAATATTAAACTAAATTACTTTAAAATAAATATATTTTTTTTTTATAAGATTTTTAAATTATTAAAAAAATTTGATTTTTACAGATAAAATTTTTTTTTTAAAAAAAAATTTTATCTGTAATTTTTATATTATTACTTTAATAATTATATAATTATTTAATATTTTTTGTTTATTTTTTTCAGAATATTTATATATTTTTTTATTTAATTTTAAATGATTAATACCTTTACTTAAAAAATATTTTTCTATATTACTAATTCTATTATATATTAATTTTAATTTATTAAATTGATTTTTTTTTTTAAATACATAGTTAATTATTTTAATTTTGTATATATTTTTATTTAGAAGTATATTTTGATTTAAAAAATAATTTAATTTATTTTTAATTATGTTATTTAAAATAAATTTATTTTTATAAAATTTTATATAAAAATTTATTTTTTTTTTATTAACTTTTGGTAAATTTTTGTATTTATATATTAAATTAATATTTAAAAAATTATTATTTGGTTCTTCTTTTAAGAAATATTTATTTCCTATTTTATAAATTCATTGGTAATCTAATCTAGAAGATAAATAAGAATTAATTTTATATTCTATTCCTAAAGATAATAAAGGAGATAATCGAGTATCAATAAAGTCTGTTTTTTTTTTTATTATTTTATTTTTTTTACTATAAATAGAATTTGTTATTATTCCTCCTAATTTAGTGTATATATCTAAATTTTTATTTAGAGGTAAATTTATTTTACTTATTATATTTATTCCTTGACTTATTAAAGAATAAGTATTAAATTTTTCTTTGTTTTTTATTTTTCCTAATCAGTCATATCCTATTTCAAATGATAAGTTTTTATTAGCTTTGTATCCTATAAAAAATCCTTTTCCATTACTATTATTATATTGGTTATATTTTTGTAATTTTTTATTTATTTTTTCTAGATCATTATATTTAGATAATCCTAATTTATAACCTATGTACAGATTATAATTTTTTTTTTTATGTGCAAATAATGAATTAATTAAAATTATTGTTATTAAAATTGTAATAATAATTTTTTTCATTTTAAATTCTCTTTATATTAATTTTATAAAAAATATTTTATTTAATTAAATTTAAAATTTATTAATTAATGTTAATAATTATTTAACTTTTAAAACAAAATTAAAATATATATTTTAATATATGTTAAAATATATTTTATATTACGTAAAGTTAATTTTTATAAATTTACATGAAATTTATTTTTATAAAAATTATATTTTTATTTCGATATTTTAATTTTAAAGGTGTAAAATGGTAAGTAAAGAAATTACTATTAAATTGATTAATGGTTTTCATATTAGACCTGCTACAAAGTTTGTTAAAGAAACTAGAAAATTTGTTGCGAAAATAAAAATAAAATTTAAAGATAAAATTATAGACGCTAAAAATTTATTTGAGATACAAACTTTGGGAATTTCATATAATGATATAATTACTATTATAGTAGATGGGGAAGATGAATTTAATGTTTTAAATATTTTAATAAATTTATTAAAATCTTTTAAAGAATAGTTTATAGAAATTAATTTTGAATATTATAATTATAATAATTTAGTAATTAATTTTTTAAAGATAAGTATTTTAAGGTATATTTATGATTATAAATGGTATTGTAGTATCACCTGGTTATTCTTGTGGTAATGCTTTTTTATTAAGTGAAGAAAATATTAGTATAAATAAAAATAAAATTAATTCTAGTGATATAAATACAGAAATTTCTATTTTTTTAAAAGCACATAAAAAAACTATTAAACAATTTAAAAAAATACAATCTAATTTATTAGATGAAGATAAGAAATTATTATTTGACGGTTATATTATTTTATTAGAAGATGAATCATTTATTAATAATATTATTTTATTAATTAAAAATGAATATATATCTGCTGAATATGCAATAGATATAATAATAAATAAACAAGTAAATACTATTAGTAAAGTGAATAATTTTTATATTAAAGAAAGAATTAATGATTTTTTAGATATAGGTAAAAGATTGATACATAATTTAAAAAATATAAATAATTTTGATTTTAATTTCTTAAATGATAAAAATAATATTATTATAGTAGCTAAAGATTTATCTCCTTCTCAAGTTATACAATTTAATTTAAATAAAATTATTGGTTTTATTACTGAATTAGGGAGTATAAATTCTCATACTTCTATAATAGCTAAATCTTTAGAATTACCAGCTATTATAAAAGTTAAGAATATAACTAAATTAGTAATTAATAATGATATATTAATTATTGATGCAATTAAGAATAATATTTATATCAATCCTAATGATAATATTTTAAATAAATTTAAAGATAAAAACAAAATTTATTTATATAAAAAAAAAAAATTACTTAAATTAAATAAATTACCTGCTAAAACTTTAGATGGTTATAAAATTAAATTACTTGCTAATATAGGTAATGATTTAGAAATAGATAATGTTTTGAAAAATAATGCTGAAGGTATAGGTTTATATCGTACTGAATTTTTGTTTATGAATAGAAATTCATTTCCCTCTGAAGATGAACAGTTTTATTCTTATAAAAAAATAGTTGAAATTATGGATGGTAAAATTGTTACTATACGTACTTTAGATTTAGGTGGTGATAAATTTTTACCTTATATGAATTTTCCTAAAGAAACTTCTCCTTTTTTAGGTTGAAGATCTATAAGAATTTATGTTAAAAATAAAGATATATTACGTAATCAATTAAAAGCTATTTTAAGATCTTCTGTGTACGGTAAAGTTCGTATTATGTTTCCTATGATTATTTCTTTGGAAGAAGTATTTTTTTTAAAAAAGGAATTTTTAAAAGTTAAGTATGAGTTAAAAAAAAAAAAAATTCATTTTGATAAAAATATTAAAATAGGTGCTATGATAGAAACTCCTGCTTCTGTTATGATATCTAAAGATTTAGCTGATGAATTAGATTTTTTTAGTATAGGTACTAATGATTTAACACAATATACTTTAGCAGTAGATAGAAACAATTCTATGGTTTCTCATCTTTATGAGACTTTATCTCCCTCTGTTTTACGTATGATAAAGTATACTATAGATTCAGTTCATAAAAAAAATAAAGAGATAGGTATGTGTGGAGAATTAGCTTCTGATAGTAATGTCACTATGTTATTGTTAGGATTGGGTTTAGATGAATTAAGTATGAGTGCTAATTTTATACCTAGTATTAAAAATAATATTCGTAATTTTTTGTGGTTAGATTCTAAAAAATTAGCTTTTGATATTTTGAAATTTAATAAAATCAAAGATATAAAAACTTTACTTAAAAAAAAATAAAAATTTAAATTATTAATTTATTTTAAAATTTGCCCAGAGGCGGAATTGAACCGCCGACACGAGGATTTTCAGTCCTCTGCTCTACCAACTGAGCTATCTGGGCTTTTTTATAATTACTTTTGTCATTCAATTTAAATATTTTTTGTTAATTTTATGTATTTTAAAAATTAAAATTTCTGGAATTTTATATGGATGTATTTTTTTAATAATCTTTACTACTTTTTTGCTATGAAAAGAACAAGTTTTGAACATAACTTTAATTTCAGTGTTATTTTTTATCTTATTTTTTCAGATATAAAATGAAGTAATTTTATTAATAATGTTAATACATGCAACTATTCTTTTTTTAAAAAGAATTTCTTTTATTTTTAAAAAAATTTTTTTATTTGGAACATTACATATTATTAATCTAACATCTTTAGATTTTAAATACATTTTGGTTTAAATTAAATTAATATAATTTAAAATTATATTTAATATAATTATTTATGTCAAATATTTTATATATATTATTTATACTTGATTTTTTTTTTTATATACCTATTATACTATTAAACTGTTAGATAATTTTATATTTGATTAATGTTATAATAATAAACGTAATTTTATTATATATAGGGAGATAAAAATGAAAATTCGTCCATTGCATGATCGTATAATAGTACAACGTAAAGATAATGAATCTAAATCTACTGGAGGTATAGTTTTAACTGGTTCTGCGGCTGGTAAATCTACTAGAGGTAAAGTATTAGCTGTAGGAAAAGGCCGTATTCTTGATAATGGTGTAATTAAACCTCTTGATATTAAAGTAGGTGATGTAGTTATTTTTAATGATGGTTATAGTGTTAAAACAGAGAAACTAGATAATAAAGAAGTTTTAATTATGTCTGAAAGTGATGTTTTAGCTATTGTTGAGTAGTGATTTTGTTATTGAGTAAAATATATTAATTTAAAATATTTAGGGAAATTATTATGGCAGCTAAGGACGTAAAATTTGGTAATGATGCAAGATCAAAGATTTTGCGCGGGGTTAATATTTTAGCAGATGCGGTAAGAGTTACTTTAGGTCCTAAAGGACGTAATGTTGTTTTAGATAAATCTTTTGGTGCGCCTTCTATTACTAAAGATGGTGTTTCTGTAGCTAGAGAAATAGAATTAGAAGATAAATTTGAAAATATGGGAGCTCAAATGGTTAAAGAAGTAGCTTCCAAATCTAATGATGTTGCTGGAGATGGAACTACTACAGCTACCGTTTTAGCTCAATCTATAGTTAATGAAGGTTTAAAAGCTGTTGCAGCAGGAATGAATCCTATGGATTTAAAACGTGGTATAGATAGAGCAGTTAGTGCAGCAGTTATAGAATTAAAGAAAATTTCTGTTCCTTGTTCTGACTCTAAATCTATTGCTCAAGTTGGTACTATTTCTGCTAATGCTGATGAAACTGTAGGTAATTTAATAGCTCAAGCTATGAAAAAAGTTGGTAAAGAAGGAGTAATTACAGTTGAGGAAGGTACTGGTTTACAAGATGAATTAGATGTAGTAGAGGGAATGCAATTTGATAGAGGTTATTTATCTCCTTATTTTATTAATAAAACTGAATCTGGGGTTGTAGAATTAGATAATCCTTTTATTTTATTAGTAGAAAAAAAAATATCTAATATTCGTGAAATGTTATCAATATTAGAATCTGTAGCTAAATCTAATAAACCTTTATTAGTTATAGCTGAAGATGTTGAAGGTGAAGCTTTGGCTACTTTAGTTGTAAATAATATGAGAGGTATAGTTAAAGTAGCGGCAGTTAAATCTCCTGGTTTTGGAGATCGTCGTAAAGAAATGTTACAAGATATAGCTATTTTAACAGATGGAAAAGTTATTTCAGAAGAAATTGGCATGGAATTAGATAAAATTACTTTAAGTGATTTAGGTAGTGCTAAAAAAGTAGTAATAAATAAAGATAATACTACTATTATAGATGGTTCTGGTTGTCAAAAAGAAATTTCTAATAGAATAGTACAGATACGTCAACAAATTGATGAAGCTACTTCTGATTATGATAAGGAAAAATTACAAGAAAGAGTTGCTAAATTAGCTGGTGGTGTAGCAGTACTTAAGGTAGGAGCAGCAACTGAAGTAGAAATGAAAGAAAAAAAAGCTAGAGTAGAAGATGCTTTACATGCTACTAGAGCAGCAGTAGAAGAAGGAGTTGTAGCTGGTGGTGGAGTTGCTTTAGTTAGAGTTGCTGAAAGAT
This sequence comes from Candidatus Stammera capleta, assembly GCA_036689465.1. GTDB lineage: Bacteria > Pseudomonadota > Gammaproteobacteria > Enterobacterales > Enterobacteriaceae > Stammera > Stammera capleta_AP. Next base: position 6,372 of record CP144833.1, read on the forward strand.
TAAATAATTTAACTGCACAAAATGAAGATCAAAATGTTGGTATTAGAGTAGCTTTAAGATCTATGGAATCTCCTTTGCGTCAAATAGTTTCTAATACTGGTGATGAACCTTCTGTTGTAGCTAATAATGTAAAGGCTGGTAGTGGTAATTATGGTTATAATGCTGCTACTGAAAAATATGGTGATATGATAGATATGGGTATTTTAGATCCTACTAAGGTAACTCGTTCTGCACTTCAATATGCCGCATCAGTAGCTGGGTTAATGGTTACTACAGAGTGTATGATTACTGATTTACCTAAAGATGATAAATCAGATGTTAATACTAATAATCCAGGTATGAATGGTGGTATGAATGGTATGGGGGGGGGAATGATGTAAATAAATTTATTTAAAAATAAATTTATTTTAAAGATTTTATTTTATAACATTAAAGCCCATTTAGTGGGTTTTAATGTTTTTGTAATTATATAATATAAGAGGATTAAATGTCATTTAATATGATTGATAAAAATAAAATAATTAATGATCTTAATTTAAATATTAATAATACTGGTTCTCATGAATTACAGGTTGTGTTATTAACTTATCGAATTTTTAGGTTACAAAAACATATTTCTGTTTATAAAAAGGATTTTCATAATAAAAAAGGTCTTTTAAAATTGGTTTTTAAACGTCGTCGTATTTTAAAGTACATTAAATTATATAATGTAGATAAATATTATTTTTTAATAAAAAAGTTGAAATTACGTAATTAATGTTTTTAAAGGTATGTAAAATTAATTTTTGTTAATATTTTTTAAAATTAAAGGTAAATAGTTTTGTTAAAATATAATGTTTTAGAATTTAAATATGGAAGAAATTTAATAAAATTAGAGACTGGTTTTATAGCTCGTCAAACTACTTCTTCTATAATAGCTAGCATGAATGATACTGTTGTTATTATTACAGTTGTATTTGATAATAAAATTAATTTAGAAAATAATTTTTTACCTTTAAGTGTTTATTATCAAGAAAAGTTTTATTCTGTAGGTAAAATTCCCGGTGGTTTCTTTAGAAGAGAAGGTAGATCTAGTGATATAGAAATTATAACTTCTAGATTAATAGATAGATCTATACGTCCTTTATTTAATAAAAATTTTTTAAATAATATTCAGATAGTAGTTAATGTAATATCTGTTAATCCCCAAATTAGCACAGATATAATTTCTATTATAGGTACTTCTGCGGCTTTAAGTATATCTGGAATATCTCATTTAAAACCTATTGGAGTTGCTAGAGTTGGTTATATTAATAATTCTTATATATTAAATCCTAGTTTATCAGAAATGAATTTAAGTAAATTAAATTTAGTAATTTCTGGAAATGAACAAGGTATTTTTATGATTGATGCTTCTTCAAAAAATTTAAGCGAAAAAGATATAGTTAATGGTATTTGTTTTGGTTTCGATAGTTATTTAGATTTAATTAAAAATATTAATATTTTTTCTAGTAAAATAAATTTTAAAAATTTAGATATAGAATTAAATTATTTAAATAAATTTCTTTCTAGGGATAGTATTAATTATATAGATAATTATTGTTTTGATAGTTTTAAAGAAATCTATTATTCTAATTTGAATAAGAAAAATAGAGATGATAATTTAAATTTAATTAAAGAAAATTTATTCTTAAATTTAAATGAAAAAGATAAAATAAATAGTTTTTTAATTTTAAATAGATTATTTGAAATAGAAAAAAAAATTGTTATTAATAAATTATTAAAATATGGTAAACGTATAGATAATCGTAATGTAGATGATATAAGAGATATAGATATAAAGATAGGTTTTTTACCTAAAAGGGTACATGGTTCATCTTTATTTACAAGAGGAGAAACTCAAGCTTTAGTTACTGTTACTTTAGGTACTTCTAAAGATGCTCAAAATTTTGATGATATTTTTTGAGGTGAACGTGTAGATAGATTTATATTTCATTATAATTTTCCACCTTATTCTGTAGGTGAAATAGGTAATATAGGTATTTTAAAACGTAGAGAAATAGGTCATGGATATTTAGCTAAAAAAGGTATATTATATGTATTACCTGATATAGAAAAATTTCCTTATACTATAAGAATAGTATCTGATATTTTAGAGTCTAATGGTTCTTCTTCTATGGCTTCTGTATGTGGCGCTTCTTTAGCATTAATGGATTCTGGTGTTCCTATTTCCAATCATGTAGCTGGAATAGCTATGGGTTTAATAAAAACTAAAAAAAGAGATATTATTCTTTCTGATATTATAGGAGATGAAGATAGATTGGGGGATATGGATTTTAAAGTTGTAGGTACATTTAATGGTATTACAGCTTTACAAATGGATATGAAAATTAAAGGTATAAATTGTGAAAATATTAGTTTTTCTTTAAGCAGAGCTAAGGAATCTAGATTATTTATTTTAGATAAAATGAATTCTATTATAAGTAATTCTAGAAGTTATTTATCTAATTTTGCACCTATAATATATAAATTTAAAATTAAAATTAATAAAATTAAAGATGTTATAGGAAAAGGTGGTTCTGTAATTAAAAATCTTACTGAAAAATATAATTGTTCAATAGAAATTAATAATGATGGTACTGTAAATATAGTTTCATATGATAAATTAAATGCTAAAAAAGTCATAGATAATATTAAGAAAATTACTGAAGAAATTAAAATAGGTTATATTTATTTGGGTAAAATAATTAAAATAGTTAATTTTGGTATATTTGTTTCTTTTTTAAATAATAAAGAGGGTTTAGTGCATATATCTAATATTTTTATTAATAAAAATAAAAATATTTATAATTTTTTTAAATTAGGTCAGAATATTTATGTAAAAGTTTTAAATATAAGTAATGATGGTAAAATAAAATTAGGTATTAAAGATACAAAATAAAAGTATTTGTGTTATGTTAAGTTTTTATTTATAGAGAATTTCGATGGTTAATATTGATAATAAATATTGTAATTTTAATTATTTAAAATTAAAGAGTAGTATATTAGATATTATTTATAAATTAGGTTATAAAAAACCTACTGATATTCAATTTAAATGTATACCATATTTCTTAAAAGGTTATGATATTTTAGGTATAGCAAAAACAGGTAGTGGTAAAACTGCTGCTTTTGTTTTACCAATAATAAATAATATTGTAATAAATTATTCAAATATTCAAGTTTTGATTTTAGCTCCTACTAGAGAGTTAAATATACAGATCACTAATATATTTAAAGTTTTTTCTAAATATAATAGAAAAATTAAAATATTATCTTTATATGGTGGTCAAAAATATAATATACAAATTTTAGGTTTAAGAAAAAAACCTCATATTATAGTTGCTACTCCAGGTAGATTATTAGATTATTTAAGAAAAAAAATGATAAATATTTCTTCAGTAAAATTTTTGGTTATTGATGAAGCTGATGAAATGTTACGTATGGGTTTTATAAAAGATGTAGAATTAATTATTTCTTATATAAAGAGTAAACATCAGACCGCTTTGTTTTCTGCTACTATGCCTTTAGCTATAAAAAGAATTGTAGGTAGATTTATGAATAAACCTAAAGAAATAATATTAAATTTATCAAAAGATAATATATTACCAGAAAACATACAACAATATTATTGTTTAGTCAATTCTTGAAAGAATAAATTGAATGTTCTTATGAAATTTTTAGAAATAGAGAACTATTCTAGTGTTATTATATTTGTTAGTACTAAATTATATACTATAAAATTATCTAGTATTATAGAAAAATGAGGTTATTCTTGTTCAGCTTTTAATGGTGATATGAATCAAAAGTCAAGAGAAAAAATATTATATGATTTAAAAAAATCTAAAATATCTATTTTAGTTGCTACAGATGTAGCTTCTAGAGGTTTAGATATTAAAAATATTAGTTTAGTAATTAATTATGATTTACCTACTGATATTGAGTCCTATATTCATCGTATTGGGAGAACAGGTAGGGCGGGTAAATATGGTAGAACTATTTTATTTTTGAATTTTAAAAATAAAAAATTTTTGTTTCATATTGAAAGACATATAAAATCTAAAATTAAAAAAATTAATATTCCAGATAATAATTTTTTAGTTAATTATCGTATTAATAAGTTAACTTACTTAATTAAAAATAATTTTTATAAAAATAGTAATAAAAGAAAATTTTATAGTAATTTTTTGGATAAGATTTTAGAATTTTCTAAATTAAATAACAGAGATATTAGTATTTCTTTATTGGATTTATTTTATAGTAAAAAATATTTAAATATTTATTAATTTTTTTTATAATAATTAGGTGATAATGGAATTGAACCATTGACCTTCTCCTTGTAAAAGAGACACTCTACCACTGAGCTAATCACCTTCATAAAATTTTTATGGAGCTGACGGGATTCGAACCCGTGTCCAAAACAACTCTTTTTTTTTGATCTACATGCTTATTTTATTTTAAATTTATTAACTATTTTAAATAAAAAAAATAAATAATTAACTAGTTTACTTTTTATTAAAATTTATAGATGTAAACTTCTATAAATTATCTCTTTTTGAAAACATTTTCTATAAAATAAAAGAGAAAAATTTTTATAAAAAATGGCTTTTTTAGTTTTAAGCTGCTAAAGCGTAATTATTATTTTTTGCAATTAAGTTTTTACGGTTTTTTACGCGGCCTACCGTACCCTCGACATGCACATTAAAATTCGTATATTTTGTCAAATCCTAAACAGCCCCATATATATTATATATTTAAAATATTTATAAATCAATTTTTTTTTTTTTTGTTTTTCTTGAATATTTTTTTTTTTCGTATTTTTTTTTACCTTTTGATAAACCTATAATAATTTTATATCATGGTTTTTTAATAATTAAAGATTTTAAAATCAATATATATTTTTTTATTTTAATTTTATTTTTTATTGATAAAATTTCTTTTTTTTTCAATAATATTTTTATTTTTCTTTCTTTATTTTTTTTTATGTTTTGTAATGAATGTATTTTAGCTCCTATTAAATAAGGAATATTATTTTCTGTAATTTTTACGTAGCTATTATTTATATTTATATTTTTTTTTTTTATTGCTTGTACTTCTCATCCATATAAAACTATACCTGCTTGGTATTTTTTTATTATTGTGTAATATTTATAAATTTTTTTATTTTTTAATATTGTTTTTTTCATTTTAACTAAATTTTTTTTAAAAAATTAATATTTTTAAAATAATTAAATGTAAATTTATTTTATTATAATATTTTTGTTTTTGTGATATATAATTATTAATATTTATTATATCTTGAAATTTTAAATTGGAGTTTTTATATGATGGATAAAAAAAATAGTAAAAATAATAAAGATAATAAAATTGAAAAGAATATTAATATAAATAAAAAAAAATGTTTTTTTATTAAAGATTTAAAAAATAAATTTTATAAATTTAAAAAAAAGATATCTTCTAAAAATAATCAAATAAATAAATTTAAAAAAAAAATATTAAAATTTGAAAAAAAAATTAAAAATATTAATTTACGTTGTAAAGCTGATATAGATAATATGAGTAAACGTAATCAAAAAAATATAGAGAATATATATAAATATTCTCTGGAAAAATTTTCTAAAAATCTTTTACCAGTTATAGATAATTTGAAAAATGCTTTAAAAGTTAGTAAAAATAAAAAGTTAGATATACAAATTACTTATGAAGGTTTAAAATTAACTTTAAAAAATTTTTTATCTGTGATAAAAAAATTTGGTATATCAGTTATTAATAAAATAAATGTTGATTTTGATCCAAATTTTCACCAGGCTGTTTCAGTAATAGAATCTAATAAAGATAATATTAAAGATAATTTAGTTATTGAAATATTACAAGATGGTTATATTTTGAATAAAAGATTACTTAGACCAGCTATGGTTAAAGTAGTAAAGGTTAAAAAATAAAAATTTTATTTACTTGAATTTAAATGTTTTTTTTGCTACTATTTATTAGTTATATTTGGCCCTTTAGCTCAGAGGAAGAGCAGGCGACTCATAATCGCTTGGTCATTGGTTCGAATCCAATAAGGGCCAAATTTTTTTTATTTATTTTAAGTAAAATTTATTTTTTATTTTTAAATTTTCTTCAAATTCGTATATTAATGGTATTCCAGTAGGAATATTTAATTTAATTATGTTTTTATCTGATATTTTATCTAGATATTTTATTAATGCTCTTAATGAATTTCCATGGGCTACTATTATTAGTGGTATATTTTTTTTTATTTTTGGTATGATATTCTTTTTCCAATATGGTATTACTCTATTATAAGTATCTAATAAACTTTCTCCTAGAGGGATTTTGTTTTTTTTAATTTCTTGATATTTTATTTCTTTACCGGGAAATTTCTCATCTTGATATGTAATTTGAGGTGGTTTAGTAGTATAACTTCTTCTTCATTCTAATACTTTTTTATGACCATATATTTTAGATGTTTTTTCTTTATTTAATCCTTGTAGGTTTCCGTAATGTCTTTCGTTTAATTTTCAAGTTTTTTTAGTTTTTATTCATAATAAATCTAATTCATATAATACATTTCATAATGTATGTATTGCTCTTCTTAGATAAGAAGTATAAGCATAATTAAAATAAAAATTATTTTTTTTAAGTATTATACCAGCATTTTTTGCTTCTTTAATACCTTTATGGGATAAATCAACATCTGTTCATCCCGTGAAAATATTTTTTTTGTTTCATATACTTTCACCATGTCTTACAAGAACTATTTTATTCATTTTTTTCTCTTTATATTTGTATTATTTTTTATAAATTACATATATTTTTAGTATTTTAAAAATATTTATTATAAATTTGATATTTTATTAGCTAATTCTATTTTTTTTAAAAGTTTACTAGTTTTAATATTGAATTTATCATATTTAAATAATATTTTAGATGGTAATTTTATATTTGTTTTTTTTTTTATATATTTATCTCATTTTTGTAAATATTTAATTGTTTTTTTAATATTTTGTTTTTTTTTGTTTATAAAATTTATATATATATATATATAAGAAAAATTTTTTGTTATTTTAATATAATTAATGTTTAAAATATTTTTTTTTCCTATTGTATAATTATATTTATTTAATACTATTTGAATAATTTTTTTTTTGATTTTTTTTATTTTTTTATGTAATTTTATTTTTTTTTTCATATTTATTATTTTTATAGTTTTTTTTTATACATTCTATAATATCTCCTATATGTATTTTAGTGAAATTTTTTATATGTATTCCACATTCATTTCCTTTTTTAATTATTTTAGCTTTTTTTTTAAATCTTTTTAGTGATTGTATTTTTCCTTTATAAACTATAATATTATTTCTTTTGATTTGTATAGGATAAGATTTTTTTATTTTACCTTCTATAACTATACATCCAATAATAGTGTTTTTAGGTGATATATTAAAAATATTTTTAACTTTTGCTTTTCCTATATTATTTTCAGTGATATTTTTTTTTTTAGATTTAATAATTTTATTAATTTTTTTTATTAATTTATAAATTATGTCAAAAGAATATATTTTAATATTATATTTATTTTTTTTATTTTTTATTGAATCATCTATTAAAACATTAAATGCTAAAATTATAGATTTACTTGTTTTAGCTAATATAATATCATTTTCATTTATATTTCCTACATTAGAATAAATAAATTTAATTTTATTTTTGTTTTTTTTTTTTATGTTTTTAGTTATTGTATTTAAAGACCCATATACATCAGTTTTTAATAATATATTGATTTTTTTATTTTTTTTTGAAGTAAATATATTCTCTGTAGTATTTTTTTTTTTAAAAATTATATTTTTATTTTTTATTTTTATAATTTTTTTTGCTTGTTTTTTATTTTTTACAGTTATAAATTTATTTCCTGGTAAAGAAATTTTTGATAGTCCTAAAATTTCTACTGGCATAGATGGTAAAGCATATTTTATTTTTTCTTTTTTATCATTTAATATAGATTTTATTTTACCAAAATTTGTTCCTGAAATTATTAAATCTCCTATTTTTAATTTACCATTTTTAATTAATATATTTGTAATAATTCCTTTTTGTTTATTTACAGTAGATTCAATAATAAATCCTGATGCATAGTCATTAATATTAGTATTTAAATTTAATTTTTTACTTTCTTTTTTAATAGTTTTAAAAATTTTTTTTATTCCTTTCTTTTTTTTTACTGAAAATTTTATAAAATAAGTTTTGCCACCTCATTTTTTAGGTACTATATTGTATTTACTAATTTTTTTTTTTATTATATTAATATTATTAAGATGATTAATTTTATCTATTTTTGATAAACCTATTATTATGGGAAGATTATATTCTTTAATATAATTTATTATTTCTAATGTTTGAGGCATTATTCCATCTTCTATAGATATTATAAGTAATATCATATCTGTTATATTTATTCCTAGTGATCTCATTCCGGTAAAAATAGAGTGACCAGGAGTATCTAATAAAGTTATATTTCCGAATTTATTATTAATATAATAAGCATTTATATATTGTGTAATATGTCCTTTCTCTGTTTTTGTTATATTTGTTGATCTTATATAATCTATTAAAGATGTTTTTCCATGATTAACATGTCCCATTACAGATATTATAGGTGGTCTTTTGTATATTTTGATTTTTTTTTTTGCATGAATAATATTTATTTTTTTACTTTTTATTTTTATATTATTTTTTTTTTCAATTTTTTTGTTTTTTTTTTTGATTTTTTTGTTAATTTTTTTATGTTTTTTTTTTATATATATTTTTTTTTTAAACAAAATATTTTTTTTATTTTTTTTTTGATATTTTTTATTTTTTTTTTTTATATAAAATTTATTTTTTTTTTTTATTTTATTATATTTATTATTTATTTTTTTTTTATACATTTTATTATAAAATTTATAAGTTTGTTTTTAAAAAATTATTTTTTTTTGTCTTTATATTTAAATTTCATCCTGTTAATTTAGATGCTAATTTTATATTTTGACCATTTTTACCAATTGTTTTAGCTAAATTTTCAATTTTTACATTTATATCCATTATTTTTTTTTTTTTATTTATTTGAATATTAGAAATTTTTGCAGGTAATAAAGAATTAATGACAAATTTTTTAGGATTTTTATTTCATAAAATTATATCTATTTTTTCTCCTGATAAATCATTTGATATTGATTTTATCCTTAATCCTTTAAGACCTATACATGCTCCTATTGGATCTATATGTATATTTTTTGTGTATACTGCTATTTTTGATCTTAATCCTGGTTCTCTAGATATAGATTTAATGTTTATTATTTTTTTTTTAATTTCTGGTACGTTTTTTTTTAATAATTCTATTAATATTTGATGATTTAATCTAGTAATAAATATTTTTCATGATTTTTTTTTTTTTTTTATTTCATATATTATTCCTTTAATTTTATCTCCTATTTTAAAATTATCTTTTATAATCATATTTTTTTTTAAAAGTATTGCTTTAATGTTTGATCCTATATTAATAGAAATATATTTTTTATTTATTTTTTTTACATACCCATCTATTATTTTATTTTTTTTTTTTTTAATTTTTTTTAATATAATTAATTTTTTTATTTTACGTATTTTTTGTATAATAATTTTTTTTGCTGTTTGAGTGGTTATTCTATCGAATTTATCTATTTTAATGTTATTTTTTATTGTATCTCCTATTTTAATATTTTTGTTTTTATAAATAGCTTTCTCAAATGTTATTTCTTTGTATGGTTTTTTAATTTTTTTTACTACTATTCATTTTCTATATATATTAAAAGAACCATTTTTTCTATTGATATTAATTTTTATATCTATTTTTTTGTTATATTTTTTTTTTATTGCTATAGTTAATGCATTCTCTAATGTTTTAAATATTATTTCTTTGGGTAAAGATTTTTCATTTGATACAGCTTCTGCAACTGCTAAAATTTCTTTATTCATTCTAGCTGCCTCAATTAAATTTGTATGATGAAGTATTTTATTTAAAAATATTTTTTTAATTATGTTTAATACAGAAGTTTATTTAAAAAGTTTTTAAAAGTATAATAATTTTTTTTAGTAAATTAATCTATTATATATTAGAGAGGTAAAATATAAAAATTTTATTATATAAAATTTCATTTTACCGGGAACGGGATTCGAACCCGTAATTTAATTTATAAAACTATCTCCTCAAGATAGCGTGTTTGCCATTTCACCATCCCGGTATTAAATAAATAATATAGTTATTTAATTGTTATATTTAGTAATAAACATGTTAAATAAAATAATATAGTGAATATTATAATTATATTATTTAATGTATTTTTAAAAGATTTTGTTGTAATAACATTATTAGTATCAAATGATGATTCTATGATATTATTTTTACTTGGTGTAAAAATTATCAATGATATTAGTGTGACACATACAATAAAAAATATTATTAGAAATATTTTATACATATTTATCCTTTTAAATTAATTTTATTTAAATAATTTTTTATAAAAATTTTGTTTATTTAAATATTTATTAGTTTTTAAATAGAATGATTAAATTTTTTATAAAAAATAATTTTTTTTATATCCCTTTTATTTAAAGTTTCATATTTAATTAATTTATTTTTCATTTTATGTAATATATTTATATTTTTAAAAATAATTTTTTGTGCACGTAAATAGTTTTTTTCAACTATTTTTTTAATTTCTTTATCAATAATTTTAGACATGTAACTAGAAAAAAACATATTTTTATTATTTTGATTATTTGAATAATTTTCATAGTTATTTATTCATAATAATGGTCCTACTTTTTTAGAAAATCCTCATTTTGTTACCATATTTCTAGCTATTGAAGAAGCTACTTTTATATCATTACTAGCTCCTATAGAAATATTATCTTTACCATATATTATTTCTTCTGCTATTCTACCACCATATAATGTAGATATTTTACTTTCTAATTGTTTTTTATTTAAATTTAAATTATCATTTTTAGGTAAAAAAAACGTTGATCCTAGTGTTTTCCCTCTAGGTATTATAGTAACTTTATGTATTGGATCATGTTCTGGTACTATTTGACTAACTATAACATGCCCGCATTCATGATATGCAATTAATTCTTTTTGTTGATTTGTTATTATTAGAGATTTTCTTTCTGTACCCATTATAATTTTGTCTTTAGCTTTTTCAAATTCCTTCATAGATACATATGAAAGATTCTTTCTTGCTGCATATAATATAGCTTCATTAACTAAGTTATATAAATCTGCTCCTGAGAATCCTGGTGTACTTTTAGCTAATGTTTCTATGTTTACATTTTTTTTTATTGGTATATTTTTTGTATGTATTTTAATTATTTGTTTTCTTCCTTTTATATCTGGTAGGTCTATTATTACTTTTCTATCAAATCTACCTGGACGTAATAATGCTGGATCTAATATATCTGGTCTATTTGTAGCTGCAATAATTATAATTCTTTTATTACTGTCAAAACCGTCCATTTCTACTAGCATTTGATTTAATGTCTGTTCCCTTTCATCATGTCCTCCATGAATATTAATTCCTCTTTGTCTACCAACGGCATCTATTTCATCTATAAAAATTATACATGGAGAATTATTTTTGGCTTGATTAAACATATCTCTTACTCTTGAAGCCCCTACCCCTACAAACATTTCTACAAAGTCTGATCCAGATATGCTATAAAATGGTACTTGAGCTTCACCAGCTATTGCTTTAGCTAATAACGTTTTACCCGTTCCTGGCGGTCCAATCATTAATATTCCTTTGGGTATTTTACCCCCTAATTTTTTAAATTTATCTGGTTTTTTTAAAAAATCTACTATTTCTTTAACTTCTTTTTTGGCTTCATCACATCCAGCTACATCTTTAAATTTAGTTTTTATATTATTTTTATTTAATATTTTAGCTTTACTTTTTCCAAATAAAAATGTTCCTTTACCACTATTTTGTATTTGTTTAATTAGAAATATTCATATTCCTGTAAGAAGTATAATAGGTAACCATGATACAAAAATAGATGTAATAAAATTAGGTTCTTCTATTAATGAACTACTTACTTTAATTTTTTTATCTGTTATTTTTTTTAATAAATTAGGATCATGTATTGGTATATAAGTTATATATTTTTGGTAATTTTTTTTTATTACATTAATTTCTTTACCACTGATTTGAATTTCTTTAATTTTATTTTTTTCTATATCTGTTAGAAAATTAGAATATTCAGTTTTGGGGTATTTTTTTCTTTGTATTATATTTTGTAATGATGATAACATTATTATACTAACTATTATTCAAAAAAATAAATTTTTTATCATAAAATTTGATATATTTATTTATAATTATATTTATAATGTAATGCTATTATATATATTTCTTTGGAGTAATTACGTGAAGATTCTAATTTTTTAATTTTTATAATTTTAAAAAGTTTTTTAATTTTTTTTATAGTATAAGAAAAAATTTTACCTAAAAAAACTTTTATAATTAAATTGCCTTTTTTTTTAGTTTTAGTTTACATAAATCTAAAATTTTTTTGATAATTATTTTAAATTTAGGGTTATCTATTTCTTTAATTCCGCTAATATTAGGAGAAATATCAGAAAATATATTACTTATTATATATTTATTTGTATATTTAATTATTTTATTAAATACATTTTTTTTACATATATCACCCAATATAAATTTAGTTTTAATTTTTTTATTTATAGGTTTAATATCACAGCTAAATATTTTAGATGATTTATTTTTTTTTTTATTTAGATATTGTGTTCATCCCCCGGGAGAACAACCTAGTTCTATAGTATTATCTTTTTTTTTAATTATGTTATATTTTTTATTTATTTCTTTAATTTTATAGTATGATCTTGATATAATATTATTTTTTTTTTTAAGTTTTATATATTTATCATTTTTTATAATATTAATTCATCTTTTTTTTTTCATTATTTTATTATATTTATTTTATTTTTAATATTTTATATTTTATTTTTCCTTTAAAAGTTTTTAAAGATATAATTTCTTTTTTTTTTTTACCTAATATTTTTTTTACTAATGGGGAATTTATGGAAATAAGTTTTTTTTTTATATTTGATTCATCATCTCCTACTATTCTATAAGTAATTTTTTTATTGTTTTTTAAATTTATTAAAGTAAATAATGATCCAAATACTATTTTTTTTTTATTTTTGTTTTTTGATATATCGATTATATGTGCATAAAATAATTTTTTTTCTATTTCTTTAATTTTTTTTTCACATATTGCTTGTTCTTCTTTAGCTGAATGATATTCAGCATTTTCTTTTAAGTCTCCAAATTTTCTTGCTTTTGATATATCATTTGTTATTGAAGGTCTTTTAATTTCTTTTAAATATTTTAGTTTTTTATGTAATTTTTTTTCTCCTTCTAATGTCATTAATATTTTACTCATTTTTTACCTTTTTGTTTTTTATATATTATCTTGACTCTATTTTAGAAATATTAATTTTCTATTATATGAATGAATTTTTTTTTTTTTATTCCTTGTGTTTTAAATTTTATTATTCCTTCTTTAATTGCATATAATGTATGATCTTTACCACATTTTACGTTTGTTCCAGCATGAAATTTTGTTCCTCTTTGTTTAATGATAATGTTACCAGCATTTATAAATTCTCCTCCAAAATGTTTTAATCCTAATCTTTTAGAGTGAGAATCTCTTCCATTTTTAGTTGATCCACCCGCTTTTTTATGTGCCATTTTTTTTTATTGAATAAATTTTAATTTTTTGTAATATTTGTCTGTGTCCTATTTTTTTTTTATAATGTTTTCTTCTTTTAAATTTTAATATTTTAATTTTTTTATTTTTTATGTTCTTAATTATTTTTCCTTTAATAACGAAAGAATTTATATCTTGTTTATTTGTTATTATTTTATAATCATTAAATATTAAAACAATGTTTTTAAATTTTATTTTTCTTTTTTTTTTGTTTTTATTTTTTTCTGTAACAATATAATCTCCTTCTTTAATTTTATATTGTTTACCACCTGTTTCTATTATAGCGTACATATTATATTATTTTTGTATTTTAAAGTGATATTATCTGTTATTTTAAAATTTTATATTGATATATTTTTAAAAAAATAAACTATAAATTCTATATATTTATATAATATACTTATAATATATATATATAAACTTAAATTTATCTATATATATGTATTTTAATATATTTGTATTATTTAGTAAAATATATTTAATTTAATATTTAGTTAGGAAATAAAATATAATGTTTAAAAAAATTCGTGGTATTTTTTCTAATGATTTATCTATAGATTTAGGTACAGCAAATACTTTAATTTATGTTAAAAATAAAGGTATTGTTTTAAATGAACCTTCTGTAGTTGCTATAAGACAAGATAAAATGGGTTCTTCTAAAATTGTTGCTGCTGTTGGTCATCAAGCTAAACAAATGTTGGGAAGAACACCAGGTAATATTACTGCTATTAGACCTATGAAAGATGGAGTTATAGCTGATTTTTTTATTACTGAAAAAATGTTACAATATTTTATTAAGCAAGTACATACTAATAGTTTTATGAGGCCCAGTCCTCGTGTTTTAGTTTGCGTTCCAGTAGGGGCTACTCAAGTAGAACGTAGAGCTATAAAAGAATCTGCTTTAGGTGCCGGAGCTAGAGAAGTTTTTTTAATTGAAGAACCTATGGCCGCTGCTATAGGTGCCAATTTACCTGTTTCAGATGCTACAGGATCTATGGTTGTTGATATAGGTGGAGGTACTACTGAAGTAGCAGTTATTTCTTTAAATGGGGTAGTATATTCTTCTTCAGTAAGAATTGGTGGAGATAGATTTGATGAATCTATTATAAGTTATATAAGAAGACATTATGGTTCATTAATTGGGGAAGCAACTGCAGAAAGAATTAAGCATGAAATAGGTTCTGCTTATCCTTGTTCTTCTGTTAAACAAATAGAAGTTAGAGGTAGAAATATGGCGGAAGGAGTTCCCAGAAGTTTTGTATTAAATTCAAATGAGATTTTAGAAGCTTTACAGGAGCCTTTAGGTGGTATAATAAGTGCTATTATGGTTGCATTAGAACAATGTCCACCTGAATTAGCTTCTGATATATCTGAAAGGGGTATGGTATTAACTGGTGGGGGAGCTTTATTAAAAAATTTAGATCGTTTATTAATTGAAGAAACTAGTATTCCAGTAATTATTGCTGATGATCCTCTTACTTGTGTTGCTAGAGGAGGTGGTAAGGCTTTAGAAATGATAGATATACATAATGGTGATTTATTTAGTAATGAATAATATTTAATTATATTTTATGTTTTTAAAAAGAGAAAATAATATTTTATATTTTTTATTTTTTATTTTTTTTTCTATATTTTTATTATTTTTTGATTTTTATTATCATTTATCTAATAAAATTCATTTTTATTCTAATAAATTTATTTTTTTTTATTATTATATATTTGATAATTTATTTTTTTATGTCAAAAAAAAGATTCTTTTTTTGCAAAATTTTAAGGAAATTTATTATGAAAATATTTTTTTAAAAAAAAAAAAAATGTTTTTTAATAAAAAAATATTATATTCTAATTTTCTTAAATTAGAAAATAATTATTTTCGTAAAATATTAAATTTACCTTTATTAAATAAAGAAAAAAATTTTTCTTTAGTGAGAGTTTTTTTTTATCATTTTAATAATATAGATGAAATAATTATTAATCATATAAGAAATTTAAATATAAAATATGGTAGTTTATTATTTAATAGTATAGGTAGTATGTTGGGAAAAGTTGTTTATTCTGGTAATAATTTTAGTAAAGTTCAATTAATATGTAATAATAATAGTAGTTTTCCTGTTAGTATTTTAAGAAATAATTTAAATTCTATTATTTTAGGTTTTGGATGCAAAAATTACATGAGAATTGATGATTTTTCTATTGAAGCTGATATAAAAATTGGTGATATAGTTATTATACCTTGAGTTAATATTTATTCATTTTCCGGTTATCCTATTGGTGTAGTGGATAATATTTCTTTAAATTTTAATGATGGTGTTCTTATGATTTATGTAAAATATTTTTTAGAATTAGATAATTTAAGTTTTGGTTTTTTATATAATTAATATTAAAAATGTAAATTTATGAATTTATTTTTTATTATTTTAAATGATATTTTAAATATTAAATTTTCTTTACTATATTTAGTATATATATATATAATAGTCATTAATGGTTGAGAAAAAAATATTTTATTTATTTTTTTATGATCTTTTTTTTATGATATTTTTTTTAATTTTTTTTTAGGTAGAAGTTTTTTGGTGTATTTTTTGTCTACTTATATAATATTTTATTTAAAAAAAAAAATTGTATTTTCTTTTTTTTTAAAAGATTTTTTTTTTATAATATTTTTTTCTTTTTTAATTAGAATGATATCTTTTTGAATTGATAATGTTGTTTTAAATAATAATGTAAATAATGTTATTTGAATAAGCTCTATTTTTGATGGTTTTTTATGATTTTTTATAGTAAATATTTTATTAAAAAAAAAATAAATTTTTAAATATTTTTTTATATATTTAGAGTGATAAAATGGCTAGTTTAGTATATGATAATATTTTAGTTAAAAATAATATATCTCAACATGATATATTAAATTTAGTGTCAGATTTATGTGTTAAAGGTTCTGATTATGGTGATATATTTTTTCAAAATTCTATTACAGAATCTATATTTTTAGAGGAGAAAATTATAAAAAATAGTTCTATTGATATTGATAATGGAGTAGGAATTAGAATAATATCTGGTGATAAAACTAGTTTTAGTTATTCCGATGATATAAGTGTTAAATCCATAAAAAAATTAATTAATAAAATTAAATGTATTTATTCAGAAAAAAATAGAGTAAATAAAAGTAATTTATTTTTTATTCCTGAAAAAAAAAATTTTTATAAAAAATATTTTTCTTTAAATTCTTTTATCAATAAAGATAAAATTGAATTATTGTTAAATTTAGATAATTATATTAGGAAAAATAATTCTTATATTAATTATGTATCTTTAAATTTAGTAAGTAGTTATGAATTAATATTAGTAGTTTCTACAGACGGTATTTTCGTAGGTGATATTAGACCTTTAATAAGTTTATCTATAAAAATTAAATTAGAGAAAGATAATGTTCAACAAATAGGATTTAGTGGTGGTGGTGGTCGTTATTTATTTGAAGATTTAATTATTAAAAAATATAACAATATTTCTATTATAGAATATTGAGCTAATGAAGCTATTCGTATAGGTATGAATAATTTATATGCTGTAAATTCTCCAGTTGGTAAATTTCCTGTAGTATTAGGATCTGGTTCTCCAGGTATATTATTACATGAGGCGGTAGGTCATGGTTTAGAAGGTGATTTTATACGTAAAAATATATCAATTTATTCTAATTTATTGGGTAAAAAAGTTGCTTCTAAAATATGTACTGTAGTAGATGATAGTACTATATGTGGTTTAAGAGGTTTTTTGAATGTTGATGATGAAGGTTTAAAGGGTAAAAAAAATATTCTTATTAAGGATGGTATTTTAAAATCTTTTATTTTAGATAAATTTAATGCTAAATTAATGAATTTATCTTCTACCTCTAATGCTAGAAGAGAATCTTATGCTTTTTTACCTATACCTAGAATGACAAGTACTTATTTACTTAATGGTAAATATAATTTTTTAGATTTAATTAATAGTATTAAATATGGTATATATATAGCAAATTTATCTAGTGGACAGGTAGATATTACTTCTGGTAAATTTGTTTTTACTATCTCAGAGGGTTATTTAATTAAAAATGGTAAAATATCTAATTCTATTAAGGAAGCTACTTTAATAGGTTCTATAATAGATATTATGAATAATATTAGTATGATAGCTAATGATTTAAATTATGATTATGGCAATGGAATGTGTGGTAAAGATGGACAAAATATTCCTGTTAGCGTAGGTCAACCATCTTTAAAAATAAATTCTATGATTATAGGTGGAGTAAATTAATTTAATTGGAAATTAAAGTGAATTATATGTGATATTTAATTGATGCTAAAAATAAAATTCTAGGAAGATTAATAAGTAAAATAGCTATTATATTAATAGGAAAAAATAAATCTAATTATTTACCTTATGTGGATAATAGTGATTATGTAGTTTTAATTAATGCTAGTAAAATATTAGTTACTGGTAATAAATATAGAGATAAAAAATATTATTTTCATAGTGGTTATGTAGGTAATTTAAAAGAGGTAAGTTTTATGAATATGTTTAAAAAATCTCCAGAATTTATAATTAAACATGCTATAAAAGGAATGTTACCTAAAAATAAATTATCTAATAGAAAATTAAAAAAAATAAAAATATATTCTGGTAATTATTATAAACAATACGCGCAAAAACCTATATTAATTAATTTATAAAGGTATAATTAAATGTATAGTACAGGTAGACGTAAAACTTCTTCTGCTAGAGTGTTTATGAAGAAAGGTAAAGGTAAATTTATAATTAATAAATGTTTATTAAGTGATTATTTTAAGGATAAAATTAAACAATTAATAATTTTTTATCCTTTTAAGATTATTAATGATTATAGTTATATGGATAAATTTGATTTTTATATTACTGTTAAAGGTGGAGGTGTTTCTAGTCAAGCTTTAGCTATAAGACATGGTATTACTAGAGTTTTACTAAAATATAATAATAATTTACGTGTTCTTTTAAAGAATTCAGGGTTAATAACTCGTGATTCTAGAGAAGTAGAAAGAAAAAAATATGGTTTCAGAAAGTCTCGTTGTAGACCTCAATATTCTAAACGTTAATATGGTTCCTATAATTAAACAATATTTGAAAATAAAAAAAAAATATCCTAAAATTTTGTTGTTTTATCAAATTGGTGATTTTTATGAACTTTTTTATGATGATGCTAAAAAAGTATCATATTTATTAAATATTAGTTTAACTAAAAAAAAATTTGTTAGACAGAAAGATGTACCTATGGCTGGTGTTCCATTGCGTACTGCAGATATGTATATATCTAAATTAATTAATTTAGGAGAGTCTGTTGTTTTATGTAATCAAGTATTAGATGAGAAAAATGACATTAATAAAAAATTAATTGTTAGAAAAGTAGCACGTATTATTACTCCTGGTACTGTTAGTGAAGATAAATTTTTAAATAGTTTTAAAGATAATTATATAGCATCTATATGATCTAAAAATAATAAATGTATTTTTGGATATTCTTTTTTAGATATATCTTCAGGTAGATTTTATATTTTAGAAATTTATGGTTTAGATAGACTAAAACATTATTTGTTAAATACTAATCCCTCGGAAATTATTTGTTGTAGAGATTCTTATTTTTTAAAAGACATAAAATGATTGAATTGTTTTAAATATGTATCTAAGAATAAATTTAATTTTAATAAAAATTATTTAATTTTAAAAAATCATTTTGGATTATCTGATTTAAGTAGTTTTGGTATTCATTCTAATCATTTAGGTATAAATCCTGCTGGTTGTATATTAAATTATATTAAATCAACTCAGTTTGTAAATTTTTCTTATATAAATAAATTAAAATTAATAAATGATTCTAAATTTATTTTTATGGATTCTTTTACTGTTAAAAATCTTGAGTTAATTGATTCTATTTCGGGAGATTATAAAAATACTCTTTTTAATGTTTTAAATAATGTTGTTACTCCTATGGGAAGAAGAATGTTAAAAAGATGAATATTATTTCCTATTAGAGATATTAATAAATTATATAGTCGTCATAATATAATGGAGTTTTTAAGGTCTAAATTTATTAAAATTAGATTTATATTTAGTAAAATAGGTGATATAGAAAGGATATTAGGTCGAATATCTTTAAAAACTGTAATTTCTAGTGATTTAATAAATTTAAAAAATTATTTATTTCAAATATTAAATTTTGTATCTTTATTTAAATTTAAAAGTAATATTAAAATAATTGATTTTTTTATATTTAATAAAAAAATAATTAGTAATATAATTAATTTAATTGATAATTCTATTTCTGATCCAGATTTAGATAAAAAGAATCTTATTATAAAAGGTTATAATGATAAATTAGATAATTTATATAAATCTTTATTAGATTATAAAAATAAAATTTTATTGATTGAAAAAAAAGAAAAAAAAAAAACTAAAATTAAAAGTTTATTTTTAAATCGTAATAATATTTATGGTTATTATATTCAAATAAATAAAAACGATTCTAATTTGGTGCCTAAATATTATATTAAATTACAAACTTTAAAACATTCTAGTAAGTATATGATATCTGATTTAAAAATTTATGAAAATAAATTAATTAATTTAAAAAGAAAAATTAATTTTTTAGAAAAAAATATTTTTAATCATATTATTAGCATTATTTTAAAAAATATTAATTATTTAAAAATTATTTCTAATAATGTATCTAAATTAGATGTTTTGATGAGTTTTTTAGATAGATCTTATGTTTTAAATTATAAAAAACCAATTTTTACTTCTTCTAATATTTTAAAAATTATAAATGGGCGTCATCCTATAGTGGAACGCAATGTAAATAATGTTTTTATTCCCAATAATCTTATTTTTGATGAAAAAAATAGATTTTTAGTTATTACAGGACCTAATATGGGTGGTAAAAGTACTTATATGAGGCAAATAGTTTTAATATGTATTATGGCTTATATAGGTTCTTATGTTCCTGCAGATTCTTTAGTTATTGGTCCTATAGATAAAATTTTAACTAGAATAGGTTTTTCTGATGATATAACAAATAATAAATCTACTTTTATGGTAGAGATGAATGAAATTTCTTCTATAATTAATAATGCTACATTTAATAGTATTATATTGATTGATGAAATGGGGAGAGGTACTTCTTATTTTGAAGGTGTATCTTTAGCATGATCTTGTTTATATTATATAGTTAAATATATTAAATCTATGTTGTTATTTGCAACACATTTTTATGAATTAACTAATATGAGTAATATTTTATGTAATATTAAAAATATTTATTTTGATTATATTATTAAAAATAATGATCTTATTTTATTATATAAAATTAAAGATGGAGTATGTTGTAAAAGCTTTAGTTTAAATATTTTTAAAAAAATAGGTTTTCCTAA
This sequence comes from Candidatus Stammera capleta, assembly GCA_036689465.1. Taxonomy (GTDB): domain Bacteria; phylum Pseudomonadota; class Gammaproteobacteria; order Enterobacterales; family Enterobacteriaceae; genus Stammera; species Stammera capleta_AP. The sequence continues at coordinate 27,641 of CP144833.1, forward strand.
ATTAATTTTAAAAATTTTTAGTAAAAAATTTAAAAATAATATTTTAGGTGTTCATGATAAAAAATTTTTAATAGATAATAATTTATGTTTCAATAAAAAACATAATACTTTATTTGATATAATATTAAATATTAATTGAAATAGTTTATCTGTAGATAAATTAATTAATAAAATTAAAATTTTAAAAAATATGTGTAATAAAATGTAGTTTTATAGTTTTGGTGTGTTATATGCGTCATTATGAAATAGTTTTTATGATTTATCCTAATAAAAGTATATATATAAATGATATAATTAAACATTATTCTTATATTATTAATAATAGTAATGGTAAAATACATAGATTAGAAAATTGAGGTTTAAGATATTTAGCTTATTCAATTAAAAAATATTATAAAGCTCATTATGTTTTAATGAATATAGAAATAAATATTGATACTATGAATAAATTAAAAATTGATTTTAAGTTAAATATTAATATATTAAGATTTATATTTATAAGAATGAAAAAAGCTATAGTAGATCCTTCATTTATGAATATTGTTAATAAATAATTATTTAATTGGGTTATATTTATATGTTTAAATTTAATCAACGTAAAAAAAAATGTCCTTTTAAAGGTAAAAATAAAAAACTTATTGATTATAAAAATATAGATTTATTGAAAAATTATATTACAGAATGTAATAAAATTATTCCTAGTAGAGTTACAGGTATATCAGTTAAATATCAAAGATTAATAGCAAAGTCTATTAAACGTGCTAGATATTTAGCTTTGTTAGCTTATACTGATTTACATAAATAATATTTAGGTTTGATAATGATAAAAATAATTTTGTTAAATAAAAATAAATTAGGTAAAGTGGGAAATATAGTTAATGTTAAATCTGGTTATGCAAGAAATTATTTAATTCCTTATAATAAAGCTATATATGCTACTAAAAAAAATATTACAAAATTTAATGAAAAATTAGCTTTAATTATTGATTTTAGAAAAAAGGAGTTTAAAAAAATTAATTATTTATATAAGAAAATTATTTCTTTATCTCCTTTAGTAATAAAATCTAAATGTAGTAAAAATGGTAAATTATTTGGTTCTATAAATTCTGATATTATTTCTAAAATTATATCTAATAAGATTAATTATAATGTTCCTAAAAGTTTTATTATTTTACCTAGTGGTCCTTTAAAATATTTGTCTAAATATAAAATAATTGTTTCTTTATATAAAAAGAAAAAATTTGATTTTTTTGTGCATATTATTACAGATTAATTGTTATTAAAAGTATTTTATTAAAAAGCTTGTTTTATTTTTTTTTTTGTTATATTATGTTTATATGTTTTATTAAGAGTTCTTTTAAAATAGATTATTTATATGAGCACCTACAATTTTACATTATTAAAGAAATTTAATTTTTAGTTTTTTGAAAATTAAATAAGATAGTAGTTTTGTTTTGAAGAGTTTGATCATGGCTCAGATTGAACGCTAGCGGCAAGCTTAACACATGCAAGTCGAACGGCAACATAAATAGTTTACTATTTGATGGCGAGTGGCGTACGGGTGAGTAATATTTAGGAATCTACCTAAAGAAGAGGGATAACTATTGGAAACTTTAGCTAATACCTCATGATGTTATTTAAAAAATAATTAAAGGTGGGGGATCTTTTAAGACCTCATGTCTTTAGATGAGCCTAGATAAGATTAGTTAGTAGGTAAGGTAAAGGCTTACCTAGACTATGATCTTTAGCTGGTCTGAGAGGATGATCAGCCACACTGGAACTGAGATACGGTCCAGACTCCTACGGGAGGCAGCAGTGGGGAATATTGCACAATGGGGGAAACCCTGATGCAGCTATGCCGCGTGTATGATGAAGGCCTTAGGGTTGTAAAGTACTTTCGGTAAGGAAGAAGATATACAAATTAATAATTTGTGTATTTGACGTTACTTACAAAAGAAGCATCGGCTAACTCCGTGCCAGCAGCCGCGGTAATACGGGGGATGCGAGTGTTAATCGGAATTACTGGGCGTAAAGAGCATGTAGGTGGTTTATTAAGTCAAATGTGAAATCCCTGAGCTTAACTTAGGAATTATATTTGAAACTGATATACTAGAGTATCATAGAGGGAGATGGAATTCCAGGTGTAGCGGTGAAATGCGTAGATATCTGGAGGAATATCAGTGGCGAAGGCGATCTTCTGGATGAATACTGACACTAAAGTGCGAAAGCATGGGGAGCAAACAGGATTAGATACCCTGGTAGTCCATGCTGTAAACGATGTCAATTTGAAGGTTGTAATTTATTTATGGCTTTCGTAGCTAACGCGTTAAATTGACCGCCTGGGGAGTACGACCGCAAGGTTAAAACTCAAATGAATTGACGGGGGCCCGCACAAGCGGTGGAGCATGTGGTTTAATTCGATGCAACCCGAAGAACCTTACCTGGTCTTGACATCCAGCGAATTTCATAGAAATATGGAAGTGCTTTCGAGAGCGCTGAGACAGGTGCTGCATGGCTGTCGTCAGCTCGTGTTGTGAAATGTATGGTTAAGTCCTATAACGAGCGCAACCCTTATTCTTTGTTGCCATCAGGTAAAGCTGGGAACTCAAAGAAAACTGCCAATGATAAATTGGAGGAAGGTGGGGATGACGTCAAGTCATCATGGCCCTTACGACCAGGGCTACACACGTGCTACAATGGCGTATACAAAGAGAAGCAAGCTTGTAAAAGTAAGCAAATCTCATAAAGTACGCCCTAATTCGGATTGAAATCTGCAACTCGATTTCATGAAGTTGGAATCGCTAGTAATCGTGAATCAGAATGTCACGGTGAATACGTTCTCGGGCCTTGTACACACCGCCCGTCACACCATGGGAGTGTGTTGCAAAAGAAGTAGATTGTTTAACTTATTTTAATTAATAAGAGGACGTTTACCACTTTGTGATTCATGACTGGGGTGAAGTCGTAACAAGGTAACCGTAGGGGAACCTGCGGTTGGATCACCTCCTTATTATAATGATAAATTTTTGTAGGTGTTCATATAAATTGTTTATAGTTTTAAAAAATGGAATTTATATAAGTCCTCTTCGTCTAGAGGCTTAGGACATCGCTCTTTCACGGCGACAACAGGGGTTCGAATCCCCTAGGGGACGTCTTTCTTTTAAAATTGAAGTAATTTGAGACATTTTTAAGTTGTGAAGTTAAGTAATTAAGCGTATATGGTGGATGCCTTGGCAATCAGAGGCGATGAAGGACGTGCTAATCTGCGAAAAGCATCGATGAGCTGATATGAAGCGTTTAATCGATGATTTCCTAATGGGTTAACCTAATATAGGTAATGCTATATTATTATTAGTTGAATTAAATAGACTAATAAAGCGAACCAAGAGAACTGAAACATCTAAGTATCTTGAGGAAAAGAAATCAATTGAGATTCCCTGAGTAGTGGCGAGCGAAATGGGATTAGCTAAGAATATATATTAAATATTTATATTAGTAGAATAATTTGGAAAGATTAACAATATAAGGTGATAGTCCTGTATATAAAAATATAAATTTTTCTTTATTCTTATAAGTAGAACGAGACACGTGTAATCTTGTTTGAAGATAGGGGGACCATCCTCTAAAGCTAAATACTACTGATTGACCGATAGTGAACTAGTACCGTGAGGGAAAGGTGAAAAGAACCCCGGATAGGGGAGTGAAATAGAACCTGAAACCGTATACGTACAAACAGTAGGAGCATTGTAGTTGGATGTGACTGCGTACCTTTTGTATAATGGGTCAGCGAGTTATATTTTATAGCAAGGTTAACTTTTAAAATAGGGAGCCGTAGGGAAACCGAGTCTAGATAATGGGCGTTTAGTTATAGGATATAGACCCGAAACCCGGTGATCTAGCCATGAGCAGGTTGAAGATTAGGTAATACTAATTGGAGGACCGAACTGACTGATGTTGAAAAATCAGCGGATGACTTGTGGATAGGGGTGAAAGGCCAATCAAACCGGGAGATAGCTGGTTCTCCCCGAAAACTATTTAGGTAGTGCCTTATGAATTAATCTATTGGGGTAGAGCACTGTTTCAGTTAGGGGATCTTACCGGTCTACCAATCTGATGCAAACTCCGAATACGATAGAATTTTATCATAGGAGACACACACTGGGTGCTAAGATCCAGTGTGGAAAGGGAAACAGCCCAGATCGCAAGCTAAGGTCCCTAAATTATAATTAAGTGGTAAACGATGTGAGAGGGCTAAAACAGCTAGGATGTTGGCTTAGAAGCAGCCATCATTTAAAGAAAGCGTAATAGCTCACTAGTCGAGTCGTTTTGCGCGGAAGATGTAACGGGGCTAAATTATATACCGAAGCTGCGGCAATATATATTTATATATATTGGGTAGGGGAGCGTTCTGTAGGCCGTAGAAGATATATTGTGAGATATATTGGAGGTATCAGAAGTGCGAATGCTGACATGAGTAACGATAAAGTAGGTGAAAAACCTACTCGCCGAAAAACTAAGGTTTCCTGTCCAACGTTAATCGGGGCAGGGTAAGTCGATACCTAAGATGAGGCTGAAAAGCGTAGTTGATGGATAACAGGTTAATATTCCTGTACTTGTATTATTGCTATGGGGTGGTGGAGAAGGTTAGATTAGCTAAGTATAGGTATCTTAGTTTAAGTGTGTAGATTGATATTTAGGAAAATCCGAATATTATTATATTGAGACATGATGACTAGACTTGAAAAAGTTGAAGTAATTAATACCATGCTTCCTAGAAAATCCTCTAAGCTTCAGATAATTACAAATCGTACTATAAACCGACACAGGTGGTTAGGTAGAGAATACTAAGGCGCTTGAGAGAACTCGGGTAAAGGAACTAGGCAAAATAGTGCCGTAACTTCGGGAGAAGGCACACTAATATTAGGTGATAAAATTTACTTTTAAAGCCGAGATTAGTCTAAGATAATAGCTGGCTGCAACTGTTTATTAAAAACACAGCACTGTGCAAACACGAAAGTGGAAGTATACGGTGTGATGCCTGCCCGGTGCCGGAAGGTTAATAGAGAAAGTTAGAATTAATTTTTGAAGCTTTTGATTGAAGCCCCGGTGAACGGCGGCCGTAACTATAACGGTCCTAAGGTAGCGAAATTCCTTGTCGGGTAAGTTCCGACCTGCACGAATGGCATAATGATGGCCAGACTGTCTCTACCCGAGACTCAGTGAAATTGAAATTGCTGTGAAGATGCAGTATACCTGCGGCAAGACGGAAAGACCCCGTGAACCTTTACTATATCTTGATATTGAGTATTGAATATTAATGTGTAGAATAGGTGGGAGACTTTGAAACATAAACGCTAGTTTATGTGGAGTCGTCGTTGAAATACCACCCTTTAGTGTTTATTATTCTAACTTATTTCCGTTATCCGGAATAAGGACAATGTCTGGTGGGTAGTTTGACTGGGGCGGTCTCCTCCTAAAAAGTAACGGAGGAGTACAAAGGTCAGCTAATTACGATCGGAAATCGTAATTTTAGTGCAAAGGCATAAGCTGGCTTAACTGTGAGCGTGACGGCGCGAACAGATGCGAAAGCAGGTCTTAGTGATCCGGTGGTTCTGTGTGGAAAGGCCATCGCTCAACGGATAAAAGGTACTCCGGGGATAACAGGCTGATATCGCCCAAGAGTTCATATCGACGGCGGTGTTTGGCACCTCGATGTCGGCTCATCACATCCTGGGGCTGTAGTCGGTCCCAAGGGTATGGCTGTTCGCCATTTAAAGTGGTACGCGAGCTGGGTTTAGAACGTCGTGAGACAGTTCGGTCCCTATCTGTCGTGGGCGTTGGAAACTTGAAGGGAGCTGCTCCTAGTACGAGAGGACCGGAGTGGATATACCTATGGTGTTCAGGTTGTTATGCCAATAGCATTGCCTGGTAGCTAAGTACAGAAAAGATAAGCACTGAAAGCATATAAGTGCGAAACTTGCCCTAAGATTAGGTTTCCCAGAAAAAATTTTTCCTAAAGGGTCGTTATAGACTATGACGTTGATAGGTTAGGTGTATAAGCATAGTGATATGTTAAGCTAACTAATACTAATAACCCGTGAGGCTTAACTTCACAACTTAAAGATGTTTTAGTATTTTCTGGCGGTAATAGCATAATAGTACCACCTGAATCCATTTCGAACTCAGTAGTGAAATGTTATTGCGCTGATGGTAGTGTAGGTTTTTCTTATGTGAGAGTAAGACGCTGCCAGAAAATTTTTGGTGCGGTAGTTCAGTTGGTTAGAATACCAGCCTGTCACGCTGGGGGTCACGGGTTCGAGTCCCGTTCGTACCGTTAAATTAAATGCTTATTTTGTTTTAATATAATATGATTTTTAGTAGTAAAAAAAATTTAATTTGAATAGATTTAGAAATGACTGGTTTGGATCCCAGCAAAGATAGAATTATTGAAATTGCTACTTTAATAACAGATAATAATTTAAATATACTTTCTGAAGGACCTAATATAGTTTTGTTTCAGAAAAATTTTTTTTTAGATAAAATGAATAAATGAAATTTAAATATTCATACTTCTACTGGTTTAATTAATAAAGTAAAAAATAGTTTAGTAGATGAATATGAGGCTGAGTTAAAAACTATAAATTTTTTAAAAAAATGGGTTCCTAAAGGTTATTCTCCTATTTGTGGTAGTACTGTAGCTCAAGACAGAAGATTTTTATTTAAATATATGCCTGATTTAGAATCTTATTTTAGTTATAGATATATAGATGTAAGCACTTTAAAAGAATTAATTTTAAGATGATTTCCAAATGTTAAGTTAAATTTAGATAGAAAAAATCAGCATACTGCTTTAGCAGATATTAGATATTCTGTTAATGAATTAATATATTATCGTAATTTTTTTTTAAAAAAATAATTTTTGCGGAAGTAGCTCAGTAGGTAGAGTGTAACCTTGCCAAGGTTAAGGTCGCGAGTTCGAATCTCGTTTTCCGCTTAATTTAATTATATTATGGACAAAAAAATTTTTTTTATTAGTAGTGTAAAAGATATTATTTTTTTAGTTAATAGGTTTTTTCATTTAATTAATAAACCTGTTTATTTTTATTTTTGTGGTGATGTAGGTGTAGGTAAATCGCTGTTTTGTAGGTTATTAATTAAAAATTTGGGATTTTCTGGATTAATAAATAGTCCTAGTTATATGTTAGTAAATGAATATAAATGTGAAAAGTATTTAGTATATCATTTAGATTTGTATCGTATTTTATCTTCTGAGGAGTTATTTAATATTAATATATATGAATATTTTAATAAAAGTAATATATGTTTAGTAGAATGAGCTGATAAATTTTTAAATTTATTACCTTCTTCTGATTTGTGTTTTTATTTTTATTTTTTTAGTAAATATCAACGTATTTTATGTGTTAAATCTTTTTCTGTTATAGGAAAAAATATTTTAGATTTAATTTCTTAATGTTTTATTTTTTATTTTTTTTAATTCTTTTGTTAAAGAATTTATTTATAGAATTTTTAGTTGAAAGTAAGAATAATTTTTGTTTTTTAAATAAAAATAATATTTTTTTAAATAAAAATAATAATTTTATATGGAAAAATTTATATTTTCCTAAAAAAAATACTAAATCTAATTTATATATAGAAAATAAATGTAAATTTAATATTGTTATAGATCCTGGGCATGGTGGTCATGATCCTGGTGCCATAGGTATTAATGGTACTAAAGAGAAAGATGTAAATTTATTAATATCTAAGAAGTTATTTAAGTTATTAAGTTTAAATAAAAAATTTAAAGCGTTTTTAATTAGAAATAAAGATAATTATGTTTCATTAAAAGATCGTTTGCGTATAGCGCGTATTAAAAATGCTAATTTATTTTTATCTATACATGTAAATTCTATATATAATAATAAATATATAAAAGGTGCTTCTATATGACTTTTATCTTTTTTAAATAAATATAAAGATATAAATAAAAAAAAATTTTTGGAGTTAAATAAAAATAATGATTTAAAATTAAATTGTTTATATTTCGATTTAAATAAAAGGATAAGTAAGCTAAATTTTTATTTAGCTTCTGAAATAATTAGTAAATTTCGTAATACAGTTTTATTACATAAAAATTATTTACAATATGCTGATTTATTTATATTATCTTTATTTTATATACCTTCTGTACTTATAGAGGTTGGTTATATTAGTAATCCCATAGAGGAAAAAAAATTAATTAATGAAGTTTATCAATCTAAAATAGCTAAATATATTTATTTGGGTATAAATAGTTTTACTAACAATATTTGTATGTTGAAATATTAATATAGGATATGAATATTAAATTTTTACCTGAAGAAACTATTAGAAAAATTTCTACTGGAGAATTAATAAATAATAGTTGTGATGTTTTAAAAGAATTATTAGAAAATAGTTTAGATGCTAATTCTTTAAATATTAAAATTGAAATTTTGAATAATGGTTTAGATTTAATTAGGGTTTCAGATGATGGTATAGGTATAAAAAAAAAAGATTTACCATTGAGTATACAAAGATATACAACTAGTAAAATATTTTTTTTTAATGATTTAAATAAAATTCAAAGTTTTGGTTTTAGGGGTATATCTTTGTCGTGTATAAGTTCTATATCTCAATTTAGTATTTCATCAAAATATAAATATAGTAATAATAATTATGGTTGGTTATTATGCAACAAAAAAAAAAAATCTTTATCTTTTAATTTAAAACCTATATCTCATAATGTTGGAACTATAGTTAATGTTAAAAATATATTTTCTAATAATATTAATATAAGAAAAAAATTATTTTTTTTAGGTAAGAATGAATGGTTTTATATTAAAAAAATAATAAATTATTTTTCTTTATCTAATTATAAAGTAAATTTTTTTATTTATAGAGATAATTTATTATATAAAAATTATATAAATAAGTTTTTTAATAATAAAAATAATATATTAAATAGAATTATAGATATATATGGGAAAAAATTTATTTTAGATTATCAATATATAAATATATTAGATAAATATTATTCTTTTAAAGGATATGTATTTAGAAATAATAATATTAAAAATGTTAAAATTATTTTTTTAAATAATAGAATTATATCTATAAAAAATTTACTATATGTTGTAGTAAATAATTTTTTTTTAGATTTATGGGGTAAAAATATTTTTTTTTCTTATATATTATATTTTAAAATTGAAAATAAATATATTAATATAAATTTATGTCCTAAAAAAAGTAAAATTAATTTCTTAAATCCTTCTTTATTATTTAGTAAAATATATAAAAATTTATCTATTAAATTTTTTAAAAAAAAAAAAAATAAAACTAAATTATTTTTAAGTAATAATAAAAATTATTTTTTATTAAATTTTGGTAATTTTATTAATATTTTTAATCAACGTTTTGTTTTTTCTATTATATATACTAATTCTATGTTAGTTATTTCAGATATGTTATTTATTTTTTATTATACTAATATATTAATATTTAAGAAAAAATATTTTTTTTTATTAAAAATTAAAAAAATAAATAAATTAAGAATATTTTTACCTAAAAAATATTTTTTAGATAAAAAAAAAATATTTTTTTTATTAGATAATTTTGGTTTTAAAATATGTTATAAAAATAATTATCTTTTAATTAATAGTGTTCCTATAGAATTTATTAATTTAAATTTAAAGAAATTTTTTTTATCTTTTTTATTTTTTTTAAAAAAATATGAAAAAAAAAAATTTTTTTTGGAATTTATAATTTATTGATTATCTAATTATATTGTTACTAATAATGGGTGAAATGAATTTAATGCTGTGAAATTAATATGTAAATTTCATAATCTTTATATTGATTTAAAACATATTTTTAATAAAAAATTATTTTATTTTTTGAATTTAAATAAATTGTTTTTATATTTTAATAATAATATATGATTATAAGAAAAAATGTTCCTAAAATTTTTTGTATATTAGGACCTACAGGAGTAGGTAAAAGTTATATAGCTATGCAATTATGTAAAATTTTACCAGTAGAATTAATTAGTGTAGATTCTGGTTTAATTTACAGAGATTTAAATATAGGTACTGCTAAACCTAGTGATTTAGAATTAAAATATTTTCCTCATAGATTAGTAAATATAATTAATCCTGAAGAATATTATTCAGTTAGAAATTTTTTTATAGATTTAATTTATGAATTAAATGATATTATTTATATTAAAAAAAAAATACCTTTATTAGTTGGTGGCACTATGATGTATTTTAATGTTTTATTTAATGGATTATATTTATTACCTAATCCTAATCGTAAAATACGTTTTTATATAAATAATTTATTCAATTGATTTGGAATAAAATATGTTTATAATATTTTAAAAAATATTGATATTAATTCATCGAAAAAAATTCATTGAAATGATAAATATAGAATTACGAGAAATTTAGAAGTATTTTTTACTACAAAAAAAAATGTTTCTTTTTTTAAAAATATTAAAAAGATGTATTTAGATTTTAAAATATATAAAATTGTAGTTTTACCTGAAAATAAAAATCAATTATTTAAAATTGTTATTAATAGATTTTATAAAATGTTATCTATGGGATTGGAAGATGAAGTAAGGAGTTTATATTTACGTAATAATTTAAGTATTAATAAACCTTCTATAAAATGTATTGGTTATAAACAAATGTGATTGTATTTAGATAAAAAAATTTCTTATTTAAATATGATTGAAAATACTATAAATAGTACTTTAAATTTAATTAAAAAACAATTAACTTGATTGAATAAGTGATCAAGTGATTTAAAAATTATCTATAATAATAATTATATAAATGAAGTTGGTAAAATTTTTAATTTTATTATTAGTTTAATTGATTAGAGGATAATTATTTGATAAACAAACGTAAGATATTAGCTATTTTTATATATTTTAATAAAATAGATTTGATAGAAAAAAAAGAATTTAAAAAATTAATTTTTTCTTCTGGTTATAATATAGGTAAATTATTAAATGTTAATATAAGATATCCAAATAAAAAATATTTTTTTGGTTTAGGTAAATTAAAAGAAATAATTTATATTGTTAATAAATTTTGTTTTAAAAAAATATTTATTAATTTAACATTAAAAAGTACACAAGAATGTAATTTAAAAAAAAAAATAAAATGTTCTATTATAAATAGAACTTATATTATATTGAGTATATTTAAAAGTAGAGCTACTACTAATTATGGTAAAATACAAGTTAAATTAGCTTATTTAAATTATTTAAGTACTAGATTAGTGAGAAGATGAAGACATTTAGAACGTCAAAGAGGTGGAATAAAATATATATCTGGTCCTGGGGAAAAACAAATTGAAATTGATAGAAGAATAATTAAAAAAAAAATTCGTTTAATTTCTAATTGTATTAATAAGATTTCTAATCAAAAAAATAAAAATGTTAAATTTCGTAATAAATTTAATGTACCTGTTATTTCTTTAGTTGGTTATACTAATTCTGGTAAATCAACTTTATTTAATTTATTAACTAATTCTAATTTTTCTCTTCAAAAAGGTTTTTTTTCTACTTTAGATACATATATAAGAAAAATTAATAAATTTAAATTTAATTGTAGTGTTTTGATCTCTGATACAATTGGTTTTATCAGAAATTTACCTGTCAGTATTAAATCAGCTTTTAAAAGTACTTTAAATGAAATATCTTATTCTCAATTAATTTTTCATGTTATAGATTCTTCTAATTTTTATTTCTTAGATTACATTAATGTAGTTAATTATATGTTAAAAGAAATTAATATTTATAATGTACCTATTATTCAAGTTATGAATAAAATAGATAAATTTAAAAATTCTAGTATTAAAATAGACATCAATAATTTTAATTTACCATATAGAGTATGAATTTCTGCTAAAAAAGAAATGGGTATAGATTTTTTGTATGATATAATTAATTTTTATTTGTTTTCTAATAAAGTTAGATTAACTATTAATCTTTCTTTTAAAAAAACAATTTTATTAAGAAATATTTTATATAGTAATAATATTGTTTTAAAAGAATGAAGTCATGATAGTAAAACATATTATTTTGATATTTTATGTTCTAAAAAAATATTTTTATCTATTTTAAAAAAATATTCTTTTTTAAAAAAATATATGGATAAATTTTATGTGTAAAAATAAAAAATATTTTTATGGTTTTTGAACTATTAAAAATTTAGTAAATTATAAATTTAATTATATTGAAAAAATATTTTGTATTAATTCTAACAAGAGAAAATATATTGATTTATTAAATTTAATAAAAATTAAAAATATTCCTTATGAAATAGTTAATAGAAATTATTTTAATAGATTTAGTAAATTTAATCATCAGGGTATATTAGCTTTGATAAAAAAAAAAAAAATGTTTTGCAGTAATATTAATGATCTTTTAAATATAATTAAAAAAAAAAAAAAACATTTTTTTTTAATTCTAGATAGTATAGATAATCCCAATAATTTGGGTTCGTGTATACGTACCGCTGTAGCAGCAAATATAGATTCTATTATAATAACTAATTATAATACTGTTTCTATAGATAATAATATAGTACATAAAGTTTCTATGGGATCTTTATATAAAATTTTTATTTTAGTAGTAAATAACATTAATAATGTTATAAATTTGTTAAATAAATATAATTTTTTATTATTAAGTACTGATTTGAATTCTAAAAATTCTATTTATAAATTTAATTTTAATAATTATAATTCTATAGCTGTAATATTAGGATCAGAAAATAAAGGTGTTAAAAAAAAAATAAAAGAAAAATGTAACTTTTTATTTAGAATACCTATTAAAAATATAAATTCTTTAAATGTTGCAGTTTCTAGTGGAATAATAATTTTTGAAATTTTACGTCAAATTAATGGATTATAATTTCTCACCGGGAATAAATAAATCTGGTTTAGAGTTGATTAATTCGGATATTTTAATTTTTTTGCAGTTATTTAATTGTATTTTTTTAATTTTTAATATATATGATTTTACGGTAAATATATTTAAACTTTTTTTATTATATTTAATTATTTGTCCTGGTGTATATTTTTTATTATTTATTTTTTTAATTTTTATAGATCATATAAATATAGTATATTTTTTGTAATAGAAAAAAGTTTTTGGTCATATATAAAATGCTTTTATTTTTCTTTCTATATCTAAGGCTGTATCTTTATTTCAATTTATTAAACCATCTTTTTTATTTATTTTTTTTGCAAAAGTTATATATTTTTTATTTTGTTTAATTTCTACATATTTTTTTTTTATTATTTTATTTAATACTTTTGGTAAATATAGAGCACTCATTTTTTTAAGTTTTTTATATAATATAGGATATGTATATTTTTTTTTTATAAAACATTTTTTTTGGTATATTATTTTACCTGAATCTATAAATTTGTTTATTTTAATAAATGTTATTCCGGAATATTTATCTCCGTGAAGTATACTTTTTTGTATTGGAGACGATCCTCTTCATCTTGGTAAAAGTGAGGCGTGTATATTTATACACCCCAGTTCAGGTATATTAATTATTTCTTTAGGTATTATTAAACCATAAGCAACTATCAATATTATATTAATATTTAATGTTTTAATTTTTTTTTTTATTTTTTTTAGTTCTTTATTACATTTTGTTTCGAAGATATTTAAATTATTTTTTTTAGCTATTTTTTTAACTTGATTATTTTTTCTTCCATTTTTTGTTACAACTCCAACTATTTTATATTTTTTTTTTTTGATAATACTTTTTAATTGATATGAAGCAAATTCTGGTGTACCAAAAAACAATATATTTATTTTTTTTTTCATTTTTTATATATAATCTACAAATAATTTTCCCTTAGTGTGATCTATTTCATGTTGTATACATATTGAAAATAATCCTTTAGATTTAAATGTTATTTTTTCACCATATATATTTTTAGCTTTTATATGTAAATTATTATATCTTTTTATAGGATAAAAAAAATTAGGTATTGATAAACATCCTTCTTGAGATTCTATGGATCCAGTTTTTTTAATTATTTTAGGATTTATTAATGCTATTTTCTGTTTTTTTTTTTTAGTATCTATTACAATTATAGATTTATTTATATTTATTTGTATAGCAGCTAAACCTATTCCTTTAAAATAATACATGGTTTTAAACATAAAATTTATTATATTTTTTAATTTTTTATTAAATTTTTTAACTTTTTTAGATTTTTGACGTAATTTAGGATTAGGATAAGTTATTATTTTAAACATTTTTTTATTATTACCCAAGGCGGGATTTGAACCCGCAAGATTATTAATATAATCGAGGGATTTTAAGTCCCTTGTGTCTACCAATTTCACCACTCGGGTATTTATTATTTTTAAAAGCGTGTCCCGGAATTGAACCGGGATTTATGGATTTGCAATCCACTGCATTACCTCTCTGCCAACACGCTATTTTATTATTATATATCATAATTAATATAAATGTAGATTAAATTTAATATTTAAAATTTTAGTTTTTAAATATTGGTATAAATTATTAAAATGTAGTAATATATTAATTTAAAGTTTGTATAGTTTTTATTATTATATTAATATATTTAGTTTATTTTTTTTATTTTTATAATATATATTTTCAGTTTTAATATTAAATTTAGGTAAATAAATGTCTACTATTAATCAATTAGTACGTAAATCTAGGGTACGTAAAATATTTAAAAATAATGTACCAGCTTTAAATGGTTGTCCTCAAAAGAGAGGTGTATGTATCAAAGTGTATACTACTACACCTAAAAAACCTAATTCTGCTTTAAGAAAAGTTTGTAGAGTTCGTTTAACAAATAATTTAGAAGTTACCGCATATATTCCTGGTGAAGGTCATAATTTACAAGAACATTCTGTAGTTTTAATACGTGGTGGTAGAGTAAAAGATTTACCGGGAGTACGTTATCATGTTATTAGAGGTACTTTAGATTGTTCTGGGGTAAAAGGTAGAAAAAAATCTCGTTCTAAATATGGTGTTAAAAAAAATAATTAATGATAATATAGGATATTTTTATGTCACGTCGTAAAGTTATAAATAATCGTACTGTGTTTCCAGATTATATGTATAATTCTGAATTAGTAACAAAATTTATCAATTTACTTATGTTTAATGGTAAAAAATCTATTGCTGAAAATATTTTATATACTTCTTTACATATATTAAAAAAAAAAATTAATAAAAATAAATTAGATTTATTAGAATTAGCTATAGATAATGTTAAACCTATAGTAGAAGTTAAATCTCGTAGAGTAGGTGGTACAACTTATCAAATTCCTATAGAAGTAAGACCTAGAAGAGGTAATACTTTAGCTATACGTTGAATTATATTTTCAGCTAGAAAAAGATCTAAGAAAAAAATGTTTTTAAAATTAGCTGATGAATTATTAGATGCTATTAATAAAAAAGGTTTTGCTGTTAAAAAACGTGATGAAACTCATCGTATAGCTGAATCTAATAAAGCATTTGCTCATTATAGGTGGTAATTAATTTTTTAGGGAGATAGTATATATGTCTCGTTTAACATCTATATCATGTTATAGAAATATAGGTATTAGTGCCCATATAGATGCTGGTAAAACAACTGTTACTGAACGTATATTATATTATACAGGAGTAAATTATAAATTAGGTGAAGTACATGATGGTACAGCAACTATGGATTGAATGGAACAAGAACAGGAGAGGGGTATAACTATTACTTCTGCTGCTACTACGACTTTTTGATCTGGTATGTTTAATCAGTATTCTTCTCATAGAATTAATATTATTGATACTCCTGGTCATGTAGATTTTACTATAGAAGTTGAACGTTCTATGAGAGTTTTAGATGGAGCTGTAATGGTTTATTGTGCTGTAGGTGGAGTTCAACCTCAATCAGAAACAGTTTGAAAACAAGTAAATAAATATAATGTTCCTCGTATAGCGTTTATAAATAAAATGGATCGTGTAGGAGCGGATTTTTTTAATGTTATTGAACAGTTAAACAAAAAATTTCAAATTAAAGTTATTCCATTACAAATACCTATAAAAATAAAGGATCAATTTTATGGTGTAGTAGATTTAATTACTTTAAAATCTATAACATGGGATAATAGTAATGATGGTTCAGAGTATAATATTACTGATATTTTAGATAAAAATATATATGAAAATGTTATTTTTTGGCGTCAAAAAATAATTGAATATGTTGCAGATACATCAGATGATTTAATGTCTAAATACTTAAATGGTATAAATTATTCTAATGAAGAAATTAAGAAAGTTTTAAGAAATCAGGTTTTAAAAAATAATGTTTTATTAGTTAATTGTGGTACAGCTTTGAAAAATAAAGGTATTCAATGTTTATTAGATTCTATAATAGATTATTTACCTTCTCCAAGAGATTTAAATTTAGTGCATGGATTAAATATTTATGATAAATCTAATTTGAGTCGTATGATAAATGATAAAGAATCTTTTTCTTCTTTAGCTTTTAAGGTTAGTAATGATCCTTATGTAGGTAATTTAACTTTTTTACGTGTTTATTCTGGTTGTGTAAAATCTGGTGATATAGTTTTAAATTCTTCTAAAAATAAACGTGAACGTATAGGTCGTATTGTACAAATGCATGCTAATAAAAAAGAAGAAATTAAAATTGTTTATGCAGGCGATATAGCAGCAGCTATAGGCTTAAAAAATGTTACAACTGGTGATACTTTATGTGATATTAATAATCCAATTGTATTGGAAAAAATAGATTTTCCTAATCCAGTTATATCTATCGCTTTAGAACCTAAGACTAAAAATGATCAAGAAAAGATGTCTTTAACTTTATCTAGATTGTCTAAAGAAGATCCTTCATTTAAATATTGATATGATGTTGAATCTAATCAAACTATTATAGCAGGTATGGGAGAATTGCATTTAGAGATTATTGTAGAAAGGATGAAAAGAGAGTTTGGTATTTATTGTAATATAGGTAAACCACAAGTTTCTTATAGAGAAACTATTTTAAGTAATTCTTTAAGTGTAGAAGGCAAGTATATAAAGCAAACTGGTGGTAGGGGACAATATGGTCATGTAGTTATAGATTTGTTTCCTCTGTTACCTTCTGAGTATTCTATTTCTGATAATGGTTATTTATTTATTAATGATATTAAAGGTGGTGTTATACCTAATGAATATATATCTGCTATAGATAAAGGTATTAAGGAACAATTAAAATCTGGTCCTTTAGCAGGTTATCCTGTTATGAATATTAAAGTAAGGCTTTTTTTTGGTTCTTATCATGATGTAGATTCTTCTGAAATAGCATTTAAAATGGCTGCTTCTATGGCTTTTAAAGAGGCTTTTTTAAAATCAAAACCTGTTTTATTGGAACCTGTAATGAAAGTTGAGGTTGAAACTCCTGATGAATATATGGGTGATGTTATAGGTGATTTAAATCGTCGTAGAGGTATTATAGATGAAATATGCGATATTAATTGTGGTAAATTAATTAAATCTTATGTTCCTTTGTCAGAAATGTTTGGTTATGCAACAGATTTAAGATCTCAAACTCAAGGTAGAGCTTTGTATACTATGGAGTTTAATAAATATATTGTATCTCCTGAATATATTTGTAAAAAAATAATAGATTTACGTAGTAATAAAAAAATTTAAATCATTTAATTTTGGAATATAATTTATGTCAAAAAAAAAATTTGAACGTTCTAAAGTTCATGTAAATGTTGGTACAATAGGCCATGTAGATCATGGTAAAACAACTTTAACTTCCGCTATTACTACTATATTGGCAGAAAAATATGGTGGTCAACCTTGTGCTTTTGAACAGATAGATAATGCTCCTGAAGAAAAAGCTAGAGGAATAACTATTAATACTTCTCATGTAGAATATGATACTTCTAAAAGACATTATGCGCATGTAGATTGTCCTGGACATGCTGATTATATTAAAAATATGATTACAGGTGCTGCTCAGATGGATGGAGCTATTTTAGTTGTAGCGGCTACTGATGGTCCTATGCCTCAAACTAGAGAACATATTTTATTAGCTCGACAAGTAGGTGTACCATATATAATTGTATACTTAAATAAATGCGATATGGTTGATGATATAGAATTATTAGAATTAGTTGAAATGGAAATAAAGGATATTTTATCTCAATATAATTTTCCTGGTAGTGATACACCTATAATTAGAGGATCTGCATTAAAAGCTTTAGAGGGTAATAATAAATGAAAAAATAGTATTTTTGATTTAGCTAATTCTTTAGATAATTATATACCTGATCCCAAAAGAAACATTGATCAACCATTTTTATTACCTATAGAAGATATTTTTTCTATTTCTGGTAGAGGTACTGTAGTTACTGGTAGAATTGATCAAGGTTTAATAAAAATAGGTGATGAGGTAGAAATAGTAGGTATAAAAGAAACTAAAAAATCTATATGTACTGGTATAGAAATGTTTCGTAAGTTACTTGATGAAGGTAGAGCAGGAGAAAATGTTGGTATTTTATTAAGAGGTATTAAAAGAGAAGATATAGAAAGAGGACAAGTTTTAGCTAAACCAGGTAGTATTAATCCTCATACTTATTTTGAATCTGAAGTTTATGTTTTATCTAAAGAAGAAGGTGGTAGGCATACTCCTTTTTTAAATGGTTATCGTCCTCAATTTTATTTTAGAACTACTGATGTTACTGGTACTATTGAGTTACCTAAAGGAATAGAAATGGTAATACCGGGAGATAATGTTAAAATTTTAGTAAAATTATTTAGTCCTATTGCCATGGATGAGGGTTTAAGATTCGCTATTAGAGAAGGGGGGCGTACAGTTGGGGCTGGTATAGTTAGTAAAATTTTATCTTAGTTGTTAATTTTATTTAGTAGGTTATAAAAATGATAAATCAAAGAATTAGAATTAAATTAAAAGCATTTGATCATCGTTTAATAGATATATCTACTTTAGAAATTGTGGAAACTGCTAAAAGAACTGGTGCACAGGTTAGAGGTCCTATACCTTTACCTACTTCTATTGAGCGTTTTACTATTTTAGTTTCCCCCCATGTTGATAAAGATGCGCGTGATCAATATGAAATTAGAACCCATAAACGTTTAATAGATATTGTAAAACCTACAGAGAGAACTGTAGATGCTCTTATGAAATTAAATTTAGCTTCTGGAGTTGATGTTCAAATAAGTTTAGGTTAATATTTTATGATTGTGTTAATTGGTAGTAAAATTGGTATGACAAAAATATTTAATGATAATGGTGTTTCTTTTGCTGTTACATTAATAGAAATTAAAGATAATATAATTACTTCTATTAGAAAAAAAAATAATAAGTATGTAACTCAAGTTACAACTGGTGTAATAAATTTTAAAAAATTGAATAAATCTCAGTTAGGTTTCTATAAAAAAATTAATGTTAATCCTGGTATTGGTTTATGAGAAATACCTTATTTAAAAGAAAAACATTTGCATGTAGGGCAAGTTTTAAAAATTGATTTATTTAAAGATATTAAAAAAGTTGATGTTATAGGAATTTCTAAAGGAAAAGGTTTTTCTGGTACTATTAAAAGATGAAATTTTCGTTCTCAAGATAAAACTCATGGTAATTCTTTATCTCATAGAGTTCCGGGGTCAATAGGTCAAAATCAAACTCCCGGAAAAGTATTTAAGGGAAAAAAAATGAGTGGTCATTTAGGTAATAATAGAAATACTATACAAAATTTAAAAGTATATAAAATATATAGTAATAAAAATATTTTATTAATTCAAGGTTCTGTTCCTGGATATAATAGCAGTAGATTAATTATAAGATCATCAATTAAAGGATAATAAATTTTCTATGGTTAATATTTTATTAAAGGATTCTGTTGAAAATATTAGTTTGTCTGATAATATTTTTAAGGTTAGTTTCAATATGAATTTGTTACATTATGTTATTACTTTATGTAAGAATAATATTCGTCAAGGTAGTGTATCTCAAAAATCTAGATCTGATGTTTCTGGTTCTAATAAAAAACCTTGAAGACAAAAAGGTACTGGTAGGGCTAGAGCAGGATCAGTTAAAAGTCCTATATGACGTTCTGGGGGAGTAACATTTGCTAATAAACCTAAAAAATATTTTTTTAAAATTAATAAAAAAGTTTATAATAAAGCATTTAAAATTATTTTATCTCATTTGTATATTAAGTCTAAATTATTTATTTTAAGTAGTTTAGATATTCCTTATCCTAAAACTAAATTTTTTTTAAAAAAAATTGATTTTTTAAATTTTAGAAAATTATTAATTATTGTTAATAAATTAAATAAAAATTTGGTTTTGTCTTCTCGTAATTTGTACAATGTAAAAATATGTAATGTTTATAATCTTAATATTATGGATTTTATAAATTTTAAAGATTTTATATTTACTGTAGATTCTATAAAAATTTTAGAGGGTAGATTAAATTAATGGATATAAAATTAAATAATTTTATTTTTTTAAAAAAACCTTATTTTTCTGAAAAATCTAATTTTCTTTTAAAAAAAAATAAAACTTTAGTATTTAGAGTTGTTAAAAATGTAAATAAAATAGAGTTATTATCAACTATAGAAAAATTATTTAAGTTAAAAATTAAAAAGATTAGGACTTTATGAGTAAAAAGTAAAAAAAAAAACAAAAAAAATGGATTTTCTGGTTGTACTAAAAAATGAAAAAAAGTTTATGTTATTCTTAAAAAAAATCAAGATTTTCAATTTAATAGTTTATTAAAATAATTAATTTATAGGTTTTATTATGGTTGTGGTGAAATATAATCCTACTTCTCCCGGTCGTAGACATAAAAATAAAATATCAAATTTTTTTTTATATAAAGGTAAACCATTTACACCTTTGTTAAGAAAAAAAAATAGAAGTGGAGGGCGTAATAATTTAGGAAGAATTACTGTAAGACATATTGGTGGAGGGTGTAAAAATAGATATCGTTTAATAGATTTTAAAAGAAATAAAGATAATATTTCCGCTTTTGTAGAAAGAATAGAATATGATCCTAATAGATCGTCTTATATAGCATTAGTTTTATATAAAGATGGTGAAAGAAGATATATTATATATCCTAAAAATCTTAAAATTGGTGATAAAATTAAATCTGGTAATAATATTTCTATAACATTAGGTAATTGTTTACCTTTAATAAATATTCCTGTTGGTTCTATTGTACATAATGTAGAATTAATTCCTGGTAAAGGAGGTCAGATTTCTAGATCTGCTGGGTCTTATTGTCAATTATTGGTTAGAGAAGATAAATATGTTATACTTCGTTTACGTTCTGGAGAATTACGTAAAGTTAATATTTTATGCAAAGCTACTTTAGGTGAAGTAGGTAATTCTGAACATATGTTATGTAGTTTAGGTAAAGCTGGTTCTTCTCGTTGATTGGGTATTAGACCTACAGTAAGAGGAACAGCTATGAATCCAGTTGATCATCCACATGGTGGAGGAGAGGGTCGTAATTTTGGTAAACACCCTGTTACTCCTTGAGGTTATAAAACTAAAGGTAAAAAAACTCGTTTTAATAAAAGAACAAATAAATTTATTGTTCAATATCGTAAAAAATAATTAAGGTAATTAATATATATGTCTCGTTCTTTTAAAAAAGGTCCTTTTATAGATGTTCATTTGTTTAATAAAGTAGAAAAAATGATTAATGTTAAGGATAAGAAACCTATTCGTACATGATCTAGAAGATCTACTATATTACCTAATATGATTGGTTTAACTATTTTAGTTCATAATGGTAAAAAACATATTCCTGTTTATATTACTCAAGATATGGTTGGTCATAAATTAGGTGAATTTTCTCCTACTAGAACATATAGAGGACATTTATCTTCTGAAAAAAAAATTAAAAAAGATTAATAGTAAGGTATTATTTAAATATGGAATTTTTTGCTAAATATCGTTATGTAAGATCCTCTGCACAAAAATTAAGATTAGTAGCTGATTTAATAAGAGGTAAAAATGTTGATTTTGCTTTAAATATATTAAAGTTTACTAATAAAAAAGCTTCTTTATTAATTAGTAAAGTATTAAAATCTGCATTATTTAATGCTTTACATAATAAAGATATTGATAGAAATAATTTAAAGATATCTAAAATATATATTGATGGAGCTTCTATGATAAAACGTATTATGCCTAGGGCTAAAGGAAGAGTAAATTATATTTTGAAACGTACTAGTCATATTACTATTTTTGTTTCTGATGTATAATAATATTTTATTGGTGATATATATGGGTCAGAAAGTCAATCCTAATGTAATTCGCTTAGGAATTACTAGAATGTGAAATTCAGCTTGGTTTGCTAATAAAAAAGATTTTGCCAAAAATTTAGAGAGTGATTTTATTGTTAGAAAATTTTTATATAAAAAATTATCTAAAGCTTTGATATCTAAAATATTAATTGAAAGACCAGCTAAAAAAAGTATCAGAATAACTATTTATACCGCTAGACCTGGTATTGTTATAGGTAAAAAAGGAGAAGATATAGAAAAATTAAAAAAAAAAATTTCTTGTATTACTGGTGTTACTTCTCAAATTAATATTTCTGAAATTCGTAAACCTGAATTAGATGCTAAATTAATAGCAGATAATGTATCTTCTCAATTAGAAAGAAGAGTAATGTTTAGAAGAGTAATGAAGAGAGTTATTAATAATGCTATGCGTTTTGGCGCTAAAGGTATTAAATTGGAGATCAGTGGAAGATTAGGTGGAGCTGAAATTGCTAGAAGAGAATGATATCGTGAAGGACAAGTTCCTTTACATACTTTAAGGGCTGATATAGATTATAGTTTTTCTGAGGCTTTTACAAATTATGGAGTTATAGGTATTAAAGTATGAATTTATAAGGGAGAAATTTTAGATAAATTTTATCCTATAAAGTTATATAATAGTAATGTTTTGAGTATAAGAAGATATTTTAAAAGAATTAGTGAAAAAATTAAATAATTTAAATATGAGGTATATAAAAATATGTTACAACCTAAAAAAACCAAATATAGAAAAGTTCAAAAAGGTCGTAATAAAGGTATATCTAATGATATAGATTTGTATTTTGGTAAATTTGGTTTAAAAGCCATTACTAGAGGTAGTATATCTTCTAAACAAATTGAAGCTGCTCGTCGTGTTATTACACGTACTATGAAAAGACAGGGTTTTTTATGAATAAGAATATTTCCTGATAAACCTATTACTAAAAAACCTTTAGAAATTCGTATGGGTAAAGGTAAGGGTAATGTAGAATATTGAATTTCTGTTGTTAAACCTGGTAAAATTTTATATGAAATTGATGGTGTAAGCGAGAAAACAGCTAGAAAGGCTTTTAAATTGGCTAGTGATAAATTATCTGTTAAAACTATTTTTGTGATTAAAAATCTTTTGTTATGATTAATAATAAACTTTTGAAAAATAAAAATGTTAAAGAATTAAATGCTGATTTATATAATTTATTTAAGGAATATTTGAATTTACGTATTCAATTATCTTCTGGTAAATTAAAAAAAACTCATTTAATACGTTTATGTAGACGTAATATAGCTCGTATTAAAACTTTTTTAACTATTAAAAGAGATTTTATTTATGTTAAAAAAAAAAAATAAATTAAAATGTTATGTTTTAAGTAACAAAATGAATAAAACTTTAATTGTTTATATTATAAAATTTAAAAAACATAAAATTTATAAAAAATATATTAAAAAAAGAATTAAAATGCATGTTCATGATGAAAATAATATTTGTAATATTGGTGATTATATTGAAATTAAAAAATGTAAACCTTATTCAAAAAAAAAATCTTGAATTTTTTGTAGGATTATTAAAAGGTTTTAAATGGAATTTTTATGATACAAGAAAGATCTTTATTATATGTAGCAGATAATTCTGGTGCTAAAGTTGTTATGTGTATTAGAGTTTTAGGTGGTACTAGGTGCAAATATGCTAATATCGGGGATATTATAAAAGTAGTAGTAAAAGAAATTATTACTAGAAGTAAAGTTTATAAAGGGGAAGTATTAAAAGCAGTTATTATAAGAACTAAGTATGGTATATCTAGATTTGACGGTTCTTATATTAGATTTGATAGTAATTCTTGTATATTATTAAATAATAGCAATGAACAACCTATAGGGACAAGAATTTTTGGTCCTATTACTAGAGAATTAAAATCAGATAAATTTATTAAAATAATATCTCTTGCTCCTGAAGTAATTTAGATGAAGGATTTAAATATGTCTTGTAAATTTCGTGTTAATGATGAAGTAATAATTATTACTGGTAAAGATAAAGGTAAAAGAGGTACAATTATTAAAATAGTTAATAATAAAGTTTTAATTAAAGATTTAAATTTAGTTTTAAAACATCAGAAATCTATTCCATCTAGAAATATTTTAGGGGGAAAAATGTATAAAGAATCTTTTATTAATATTTCTAATATAAGTCATTTTTGCAAAGTTTCCAATAAAAAAACTAAAATAGGTTTCAAAATTGTTGATAATAAAAAAGTTCGTTATTTTAAATGTAGTAAATTAATTTTTTAAATTTATATGAGTAGTTTATTTATTTTATATAAAGATATTGTTGTAAAAAATTTAATTAATAAATTTAATTATAGTTCTATTATGGAAGTACCTAAATTACTTAAAATAGTTTTAAGTGTTAGTTTAAATAGTATAAATTTAGAAAAAAAAAGATTATTTGATGTTTGTACCAATTTAAAATTAATAACTGGTCAACAACCTATAATAATTAAATCTAAAAAATCTATTGCTAATTTTAAAATACGTCAAGGTTTTCCTATTGCATGTAAGGTTACTTTAAGAAAAAAAAATATGTGGAATTTTTTTGATAAATTAATATTTATTGCTATACCTAGAATTAGAGATTTTAGAGGTTTTTCTAAAAAATCTTTTGATAAATATGCTAACCTAAATATAGGTATAAAAGAGCATACTATTTTTCCTGAAATAAATTATGATAAAGTTATTTATATACATGGTTTAAATATTTCTATAGTTACAAATACAAATGTTTTAAAAGAGTCTATAGCTTTATTAACTGAATTTTATTTCCCATTTTCTAATTAGTATTAATTAATATGACTAAAAAATCTATTATAGCTCGTGAAAACAAAAGATCATTTTTAATTAAAAAATTTTTCTTTAAAAGAAAAGAATTAAAAAAAATTATATCTAGTAATAAAACTTCTAATATAAAAAGATGAAAAGCTATTGTTAAATTACAATCATTACCTAGAAATTCTAGTGTTGTACGTCATAGAAATAGATGTAAATTAACTGGCAGACCTCATGCTTATTTACGTAAATTTGGATTAAGTAGACTAAAATTTCGTGAATTTGCTGTTAAAGGTTATATACCTGGATTAAAAAAATCTAGTTGGTAATTTTATTTATGAGGTATTGAATTTATGAGTATGCAAGATCCTATATCTGATATGCTAATTTGTATAAAAAATTCTCAGTTAGCAAATAAAAAAGATGTTTTAATATTTTATTCCAAGTTTAAAGAATCTATTTTAAAAATTTTTTTACGTGAAGGATTTATAAAAAAATATTATTTACTTAATGATAGTATAAATAAAAAAATTTTAATTAAATTAAAATATTTTACAGGATTACCAGTTATATCAAAAATTAAAAGAATAAGTAGACCGGGGTTAAGAATATATTTATCTTTTAATAAGTTACCTTTAGTGAAATCTGGTTTAGGTGTTTTTATAATATCTACTTCTAAAGGTGTTTTATCAGATAAAGAAGCTCGTTTATTAAAAGTTGGTGGTGAAGTTATTTGTTATATTTTTTAATTAAGGTAAAAATATGTTTCGTGTTTCTAAAAAACCAATTATTTACCCTAAAGATATTTTAGTTAAAATTAAAGGTAAAAAAATATTTTTTCAAAAAGGTAAATTAAAAATTTTACAAATTTTACATAATTCTGTAATACCTGTTCTAAAAGATAAAAATAAAATTTTTCTTGAATTTGATCACAATATTATTAAAAATAAAAAATATATTGGTACTACTAGATCTATAATATTTAATATTATATATGGTTTAACATATGGTTTTTCTAAAAAATTATTAGTTGTAGGAGTAGGATATAAGGCTTTTGTTGAAAATAATATTTTAAATTTAAATTTAGGATTTTCACATACTATTAGATATGTTTTTCCTTTAGATATAAATATTTATTGTCCTAATTCTACTGAAATAGTAATAAAAAGTTGAAATAAACAATTGGTTGGTTGTGTAGCTGCTAAAATACGTTCTTTTCGTGTTCCAGAACATTATAAAAAAGGTAAAGGTATACGTTATTGAAATGAAAAAGTACGTATCAAAGAACATAAAAAAAAAATCAGTAAATAATTTTATTATAAAATATTATGAATAAAAAAAAAAAACGTTTACGTAGATGTAGAAAAATACGTTTTATTTATAAAAAAGAAAATAAATTACGTTTAGTAGTATATAAATCTTCTAAGCATATGTATGCTCAAATTATATATCAAAAAGATGGTTTTTCTAGAGTATTAGTTAGTGCATCTACTTTAGAAAAAAATATTAGTATAAAATATGGTGGTAATAAATATGCTGCTAAAAAAATAGGTAAAATTATTTCTTTGAGAGCTATCAAAAAAGGTATATTACATGTTGTTTATGACCGTTCTGGATTTAAATATCATGGTAGAATAAAAATTTTGGCGGATAATTGTAGAAAATATGGTTTAATATTTTAAATTGGTAAATTTTTATGGTGAAATTTAATAGTAATAATGATTTTTATGAAAAATTAATATCAATTAATAGAGTTTCTAAAACAGTTAAAGGAGGTAGGGTATTTTCTTTTACTGCTTTGACTGTTGTAGGTGATAAATGCGGAAAAGTTGGTTATGGATATGGTAAAGCTAAAGAAGTACCTTTAGCTATTCAAAAAGCAATGGATAGAGCTCGTAAAAATATGTTTTTAATTTCATTAAATAAAAGAAATACTATAAGATATGAAATTAGAGGTACTTATATTAGTACAAGTGTATTTATTAAACCAGCTTCTCAAGGTACTGGTATAATAGCTGGTAAATCTATGAGAGCTATTTTTGAAGCTGCGGGTATTAAAAATATTTTATCTAAATTGTATGGTTCTAGTAATCCTTTAAATGTAGTAAAAGCTACATTAAATGCTTTTGATAATATGCAATCTCCTGTTTATATAGCTAGAAAAAGAGGTAAATTTTTAAAAGAGATATTTTCATATTAATAGTTAAATTAAGTATATTATTATATTTTTGGTTGAAATAAATGATAATTAATTTTAATAATTTTAATAAAAAAAAAAAAAAAAATAAAAGATTAGGTAGAGGTATAGGTTCTGGTTTGGGTAAGACATGTGGTAAGGGCCATAAAGGCCAAAAGAGTAGATCGGGGGGTAAAATTAGAAGATCTTATGAAGGAGGTCAAACTCCTTTTTATAGAAGAATACCTAAATTTGGTTTTAAAAAATTTAATATAAATAAAAAAGATGAATTACGTTTATCTGATTTAAATATATTTCGTGATGATTCAGTAATAAATTTAATGAAATTAAAAAAAAAAAAATTAATTTCATTTAAAGTTAAACAAGTTAAAATAATATTAAATGTTGGTTTTAAAAGAAAAGGTATTAAAATTTTTGATAAAAATATTAGAATTTCTGTTGGTGCTAAAAAATTTATTGAAGATAAATAATTTTAATAAATAATTATGGATATTAAAAAATTTTTTTTTTATGATATTTTAAATAATTTGCAAAATTTAAAAAATAGATTATTATTTCTATGTTTTACTATTGTAGTATTACGTATAGGAGTATTTGTTCCTATACCTGGAATAAATTTATATTTACTTCGTGATTTGTTATTAAAGACTAATAATAGTCTTATAGATATATTTAATATTTTTACTGGGGGGTCTTTATTTAATGCTTCTATTTTTTCTTTAGGTATTATGCCATATATATCTTCTTCTATTATTGTTCAATTATTTACTATTATTTTTCCTCATTTTGTAGATTTTAAAAATCAAATTAATGAAAGTAAATATAAAATTAATAGATATACTCGTTATTTAACTTTTGTAATTTCTACAGTGCAAGCTTTTGCTTTATCAACTACTATAGTTCATTTACCAATTATAAAAGATATAATTATTTATAAAGGTATTTTATTTTATTTTATTTCTATTACTACTTTAGTAACTGGTACTATGTTTTTAATGTGATTAGGGGAACAAATTTCTGAAAGAGGTATAGGTAATGGTGTTTCAGTCATAATTTTTATAGGAATAATTTCTAGTTTACCTACATCTTTACTAAATTTATTTAATAATATTAAAATTAATAGTATTAGTTATTATAAATTATTTATAATATTTTTTTTAATTATATGTACTATATATTTTATAGTTTTTATGGAAATCTCTCAGAGAAAGATATTAATACAATATGCTTCTAGAAGATTTCATGTAAATAGATATTTTTCTTCTGATACTTATTTACCTTTAAAATTAAATATGTCTGGTGTTATGCCATCTATATTTTCTTCTAGTATAATGATGTTTCCTTATATAATTTTATTTTGATTAAAAAATACTCGTTATTTTACTTGAATATCAAATTTGTTATATATTTTATATCCTAAAAGTTTTTTATATTTATTTATTTATTTATTTTTAATTATATTTTTTTCTTTTTTTTATACTTTATTAATGTATAATTCTAATGATATTGCTAATAATTTGAAAAAATCTGGTGCTTATATACCTGGTATACGTCCAGGTGAAAAAACATCTAGTTATATAAATAGTATTATTTTAAGATTAACTTTATTAGGTTCTTTATATATGTCAATTATATGTTTAATGCCAGATTTTATGTATGAAATAATAGGTGTTCCTTTTTATTTTGGTGGAACTTCTTTATTAATAGTTATTATAGTTATTATGGAATTTATATCTCAAATTCAAGCTTTAATTATGTCTAATAAATATTTATCTATGTTAAAAAAAATTAATTTTTAAATTTATGAAAGTTAGAGCGTCTGTTAAAAAATTTTGTTCTTTTTGTAAAGTAGTAAAACGTAAAGGTATATTACGTATTATATGTAGTGTTAATCCTAAACATAAACAGCGTCAAGGATAAGTAATAGTTTGTAAAATTAGGGGATTTTATGATTAGAATAGCGGGAGTGAATATTCCTGATAATAAAAATATATTATATGGTTTAAGATTTATTTATGGTATAGGTAAATCTAGATCTAAATATATTTGTGATTTAGTTAATATAAATTATTTTTCTAAATTTGGCGATTTAAGTTCTGATAAGTTAAATTTAATTCGTGATAAAGTAACTCAATTTTTAATTGAAGGGGATTTGCGTAGAGAAATTATGTTAAATATTAAAAGGTTAATAGATCTTAATTCTTATAGAGGTTTGCGTCATAAGAAAAAATTACCTGTTAGAGGACAAAGAACTAGAACTAATGCAAAAACTTGTAGAAAACTACGTAATTTTAAGTAGGTGATAATATATGGAATTTAAAAAAAATCGTAGAAAAATTAAAAGACAAGTTTTAAATGCTGTAGCTCATATATATTCTTCATTTAATAATACTATTATAAGTGTTACAGATATTAATGGTAATGTTTTAGGTTGATCTACTTCGGGCGGTTCAGGATTTAGAGGATCAAGAAAATCTACTTCTTTTGCCGCTCAAATAGCTACTGAGAAATGTATTAATATTGTTAAAATTTATGGTATTAGAAATTTAGAAATTATGGTTAGTGGTCCTGGACCTGGTCGTGAATCTAGTATTAGAGCTTTTAATTCTGCTGGTTTTAATATTACTAGTATTAATGATGTTACTCCTATTCCACATAATGGTTGTCGTCCTCCTAAAAAAAGACGTGTTTAATAATTTTTATTATTTATATTTATATGGCTAAATATTTAGGTGCAAAATTAAGATTGAGTCGTAGAGAAGGTAGTGATTTATTTTTGAAATCAGGTTTACGTGATATAGAATCTAAATGTAATTTAGATAAATTTCCTGGTCAACATGGTTATAGAAAATCTAGATTATCTGATTATGGATTTCAATTACGCGCTAAACAAAAAATTCGTCGTATGTATGGTATATCAGAAAATCAATTCTATAATTATTATAAAAAATCTTTGAAATTAAAAGGTAATACAGGTAGTTTATTGTTAAAATTATTAGAAAGAAGATTAGATAATGTTGTTTATAGAATGGGTTTTGGTGTTACAAGGAGGGAATCTAGACAATTAGTTAACCATAAATGTATTATGGTAAATAATAAAGTTATAAATATTTCTTCTTTTAAAGTTTCTCCTGGAGATATTATTAAAGTATCTAAAAGGTCTTTAAATCAAGATAGAATTAAATATTCTTTAGAACTTTTTAAACAACGTGAATTACCAGCTTGATTACAAGTTAATATTAAAAAATTAGAAGGAATATTTGTAAGTATTCCTAAGCGTAGTTATTTATCTGCAGATATACAAGAACATTTGGTATTAGAATTTTATTCTAAATAATTTTAAAATTAATTATTGAGGTATATTTTTTTATGTTTTCTACATTAGAATTATTGAAACCTAAATTAGTAAATATAGAAAATGTATCTAAAACATATTCTAGATTAGTTTTAGAGCCCTTAGAAAAAGGTTTTGGTTATACTTTAGGTAATGCTTTAAGACGTGTTTTATTATCTTCTATATCTGGTTATGCTGTTACAGAAGTAGAGATTGATGGTGTATTACATGAATATAGCGTTAAAAGTGGTTTATTAGAAGATATTATAGAAGTATTATTAAATTTAAAAAAGTTATCCATAAAATTAAATGATGATAGAGAAGAAGCGGTTTTATATTTAAATAAAAATGGTGTTGGTCCTGTATTAGCTTCTGATATAACTTGTGATTATAATTTTGATTTGATTAATCCCGATCATGTTATTTGTAATTTAACTGATAAAAATGCTTCTATTAATATGCGTATATATATACGTTTAGGTATAGGTTATGTTTCTGCTTCTTCTAGAATGAAAGAGTTTAAAGAAATTAACGACACTTTAAAAGTAGGTAGATTATTTATAGATGCTCTTTATTCTCCTATAGAACGTATTTCTTATAAAATTGAATCTACTCGTGTTGAAAAACGTGTAGATTTAGATAAATTAATTATTGATGTATATACCAATGGTACTATAAAACCTGAATATGCTATAAGACAAGCAGCTACTATATTAGTTAATCAATTAAGTTCTTTTATTAATTTAAATAATAAGAATGTTAAAAAAGTTAAAGAAGATAAATTATCTTTTGATCCTATACTTCTATCTTTAGTAGATGATTTAGAGTTAACTGTTAGATCAGCAAATTGTTTAAAAGCTGAATCAATTCATTATATAGGAGATTTAGTTCAGAAAACTGAAGTAGAATTATTAAAAACTCCTAATTTAGGTAAAAAGTCTTTAAGTGAAATCAAAAATGTTTTATTAACTAAAGGATTAACTTTAGGTATGAAAATAAAAAATTGAAATAGTAATTTAAATTTTAAAAAATAATTTATTTGGTATTTTTTTGTATGCGTCATAAAAAAAAAGGTCGTAAATTAAATCGTAATAGTAGTCATAGAAATTCTATGTTTATGAATATGGTATGTTCTTTAATTAAATATGAATGTATTAAAACTACTTTATCTAAAGCTAAAGAATTGAGAAGTTATTTTGATTTTTTAATAAATATGGTTTTAATTAAAAAAAAAACTTTTAAATTTTTGTTTTCTTATATTAAAAATAAAAATATTATTTATAAATTAATTAATATTATATCTCCTAAATTTAAAAATTTTTCTAATGGAGGTTATATAAAGATATTAAAATGTGGTTATCGTAATGGAGATAGTGCTCCTATGGCATATGTAGAAATTATAAATAAAAAATAAATTATGGTTAGACCTATATATAGTTTTTTAAATATTAATAATTTAAGGAATAATTTTTTTTTAATACAAAAATTGTCTGGTAATAAAAATATATGATTAGTAATTAAAGGTGATGCTTATGGACATGGAATTAAAAATATTTTTGATGTATTAAAAGATTATGTAGATGGTTTTTCAGTTCTTAGTATTAATGAGGCTATATATTTACGTAATATAGGATGGAAAAAAGGTATTTTATTATTAGAAGGTTTTTTTGATTTTACAGAAATAGAATTATGTATAAAATATAATATTAGTAGTGTGATACATAGTTTTTGGCAAATTAATTTTTTAAAAAAAATTAGAGGTTTGTATAATAAAATTGATATTTATTTAAAATTAAATGTTAATTTAAATAGATTAGGTTTTAATTATTCTGAAATTAATAAAGTTTTTTATATTTTAAAATCTATTAATATTATAAAAAATTTATCTTTAATAATACATTTATCATTATCTAGTAGATATAATAATATTATTTTTTTAAAAAATAAATATTATAAAATATTTAATTTAAATTTTAAAGATATATCTATATCTAGTTCTTTAGCTTTAATTTTAAATATTAATGATATTTATAGTACTTGAGTAAGAATAGGTATTTTATTATATGGTTTATCTCCTACTGGTAATATGAATGATGTTTTGCATTTAGGTTTTAAACCTGTTATGACTTTTTTAAGTAAAATTATTAGTATAAAGTATATTAAAAAAAATCAATATATAGGTTATAATAATGGATTTTATACTAATAAAAATAGATTAATAGGTGTTGTGGCGTGCGGTTATGCAGATGGATATCCTAGACAATTATCTAATAAATATTTTGTTTTAGTAAAAAATATTTTTAAAGCTCAAATATTAGGTTATATTTCTATGGATATGATGATAATAGATTTATTAGATAATAAAGATATAAATATTGGAGATAATGTTGAATTATGAGGTGAAAATATATATGTTGATGATTTAGCTAGAATAGCTAATACAGTTGGTTATGATCTAATATGTGGTTTAAATAAAAATAGAGTTATTTTAAAATTAAAGTAATATATTTATATTTATTATGTTAACTTTTGAGAAATTGATTTTTAAATTAATTAAATATTGATGTAATTTAGGAAGTTGTTATATACAATCTTTAGATTTAGAAATTGGTGCGGGAACTTTTCATCCTATTACTTTTTTTAATGCTTTAAAGGGTAATTATTCTTTTTTTTCTTATGTTCAATTATGTAGAAGACCTTTAGATAGTAGATATGGAATTAATTTTTATAGATTACAACAATATTATCAATTTCAAGTAATTATTAAACCAACTAGATCTAATATGCAGGATTTATATTTAGATTCTTTAAAATTTATAGGTATAGATTTATCTAAATGTGATTTACGTTTTATAGAAGATAATTGAGAAAATCCTAGTTTAGGTATTTATGGTGTGGGTTGAGAAGTATGATTAAATGGTTTAGAAATAACTCAATTTACTTATTTTCAAAATATATCTGGTTTTGAATGTAATCCAGTATTAGGAGAAATAACTTATGGTTTAGAAAGATTATCTTTATTTTTACAAAATGTTAGTTCTATATATGATTTAGTTTGAAGTAAAAATTTATATAATATTGTTAAGTATAAAGATATTTTTTTAAATAGTGAAAAAGAGAAATCTTTGTATAATTTTAATAAATCTAATATAAATTTTTTAGTAAATTCTTTTACAAATTATGAATCTGAAGTTATAAGATTATTATCATATAAAAATCCTTTAATTATGATTTCATATGAATTTATTGTCAAAATGGTTCATTGTTTTAATTTATTAGATACAAGAAATTATTTCTCTAATATAGAAAGACAAAATTTTATTTTACGTATTAGAAATTTATTTCATAAAATAGCAAAAATTTATATTTATTTATAAATTAATTTATATACAGGTAATAAAATGTTTAAGTATGGTTTTTTATTAATTGAATTAAATACTGAAGAATTACCTTTAAAAAATTTAAAAAATATATCTAAAAATTTTTTATCTTATTTTTTATATGAATTTAATAAAAAATTTTTTTTTTGTTCAGCATATAGCTATTATTATACTACTAGGAAATTATCTTGTGTATTTGAGAATTTTAATTTTTATCAAAATTTTAATAAAAAATATATTTTTATTTATGGACCTAAAATAAATATTACAGAAAAAATTAATTTTTTTAAAAATCCTTTATTGTCTTGAATTAAAAAAAAAAATATTAATTATAAAAAAGTTCAGTATATAGAGTCTAAAAATAAGAGATTTTTTTTTATAAAAAAAAAACAAATTATTAAAGATATTAATTTTTTTATAAATGATATTTTTAATAATGTTTTGTCAAAGTTAATTAAAAATTTCAATGTAATGAGGTGAGGTTTAAAAAATTTTGTTTTTATTAGACCTATAACTAATATAATAGTAATGTTTAATAAAGATGTTTTGAATGTTAATTATTTAGATTTAAAATCTAATAATATACTATTAGGTCATAGATTTATAGGTAAAAATAATATTATTTTAGATCATGCTAGAAAATATATTTTATTTTTAGAAAAATATGGTAAAATTATTATTGATCATAATGTTCGTAGACGTAAAATATTATATTTATTAAATAAAATATCTGATAGAAAAAATTTTTCTTTAAATTATACAAATATTTTTTTAAATAATATTATTTCTATGATAGAATGACCTTTTTTAATGTTATGTAAATTTAATAAAAAATTTTTATTTTTACCAAAAGAATTATTAATATATATAATAGAAAGTATTTATAGTTTTCCTATATTTAATATAAAAGGTAATTTATTAAATTATTTTATTATAATTAATAATTTAGAATTTAAACATATAGATTATAAAAATGTTAAAAATGATTATGAACGTGTAATAGAATGTAAATTATTAGATATAGAGTTATTATTTTTACAGGATAGAAATTTACCCCTTATAGGATATTTATCTAAATTAAAAGATATTGTTTTTTATAATAAATTAGGTAATATGTTAGATAAAACTAGAAGATTATTATATTTATCTAAGGAATTATTTAATATTTTAAAAAAAAATAATGATATAGATTGCCATATATTATTTCATGCTGTTTTATTATCTAAATGTGATTTATCTACTGCATTATGTAAAGAATATACAAATATGAAAGGTATTATAGGAATGTATTATTCTTGGTTAGATTACAAAAATTTTGATTTATCTTTATCTATTAAAAATCATTATTATCCTAAATATTCTGGGGATTTTGTACCTACTGATATATATAGTTCTGTAATTTCATTAATAGATAAATTAGATACTTTAGTAGGTATATTTTTACTTAGTAAATTTAAAAATACTGGTGATCCTTATGCATTAAGAAGGTTATCTATATCTATATTAAATATTATAATATTAAATAATTTTTATATAAATTTATATAAATTAATAAAATTTAATATTTATTTATTTAGAAATAAAAAGGTATGTAATAAAAATATTTTAAATATTATAAAATTTATTTTTAAACGTTCTGTAAATTATTTTTTAAATTTGGGTTTTGAAAAAAAATTTATTAATTCTGTTATTAATTTAAAAATATTTAATTTTTTAGATTTAAAATTAAGATTAGAAACTATATGAAAAGTAAAAAATTTAAAATATTTTTCTTTATTTTTAAATTTAATCAAAAGAATTAGGAATATATTATTAAAAGAAAAATATTTATATAATAAAGAAAAAATAAATTTTTCTTATTTAAAATATAATGAAGAAATAAATTTATATAAATATATTATATTTTTAAAAAAAAAAAAAAAATATATATTTTCAAATTATAAATATTTAAAATTAATAAATTATTTTTTTGTTTCAATAAAGAAAGTAGAAGAATTTTTTTCTGTAGTTAGAATAAATGTTAGTAATATAAATATAAAAATTAATAGATTGAATTTAATTTATAAATTAAATATGATTTTTTTAGAATTTGTAGATTTTTATAGTTTATTTTAAATATTTTATAATGATATATTTTTAGTTATTGTCCCTCCACCCAAACATATATTTTTTTTATATAAAACTGCTGATTGCCCTGGAGAAATAGCGAATATAGGTTTTTTAAATAAAACTTTATTTTTTTTTTTTAAAAAAACTTTGCAAGGAATTTCTTTTTGTTGATGTCTAATTTTAATATTACAAAAAATTGTTTTATATTTTTTTTTTAGATGTATAAAATAAATTTTTTTAATAAATATACCTTTAGAATATAAATTTTTGTTGTTTCTTCCTTTAGCTACTATTAATTCATTAGTTTTTTTATTTTTTTTAACTACATAATATGGTTTATGTCTACTTTTTTTTATATTTAAATTTTTTCTTTGACCTATAGTATAGTAAAAAAGACCTTTATGACATCCAATGATTTCATTATTTTTAATGTTAATAATATTACCAAATTTGTTTTTAATATATTTTTTAATAAAATTTTTATATTTTTTTTTACCTATATAACATATACCTGTAGAATCTTTTTTTTTAGCATTTATTAATTTTATATTAACAGCAATTTGACGGATTTTTTTTTTGTAATAATTACCTAAAGGAAATATAATTTTTTTAATTTGTTTTTGATTTATTCTATATAAAAAATAACTTTGATCTTTTTTATTATCTATGCCTTTGAGTAATAAAAATTTATCTTTTATTCTTTTTTTAATTACATAATGTCCTGTAGCTAAAAAATCAGCATTTAATATTTTTAAACAAAAATTTAATAATAATTTAAATTTTATTTCTTTGTTACATAATATATCTGGGTTAGGTGTTTGCGCTTTTTTTAATTTTTTAATGAATTTAGAAAAAACTTTTTTTCAATATTCATAAGAAAAATTTATTTTATGTAGTTTAATATTTAATTGTTTACATATATTTTTAGCATCTGAATAATCTTTTTGTGAATTGCAGTAGTTAGTATTATCATCTTCTTCTCAATTTTTCATAAATATACATTCTACATTAAAACCTAATTTTTTTAATATTCATGTTGTTACAGAAGAATCCACTCCTCCAGATAATGCTATTATAATTTTATATTTTTTAATTATTTTAAATTTCATTTATATATTTTTAAATATAATTTTATGGAAAATTTTTTTAATAAACAATAAAAATAATTCTAAATAGTATTTTATTATATTTTTATTTTCATGATTTTCTAAAGAAATTAATAAATTTTTTTTTTTTTTAGTATTTATTATTATTTTTCCTATAATTTGTTTTTTTTTTATTGGTGATTTAATAATTTTAAATATTTTGAAAATAATTTTTTTTTTAGTTATATGTTTTTTTTTATATAATATATATATATTTTTATTACTACTTAAATTAATATATTTATTTTTACTAAATCAAATTCTATGTTTTATTATTTTTTTATATTTTTTGAATATTTTTTTAGTTTTAAAATTTTTATAACCTCATTCAATGAGTTTTTTAGTGTCATTATTTCTGTCTTTTATAGATTTTGATCCTAAAATAACTGATATTAATCTTAAATTATTTTTTTTTGATGATGCTATTAAATTATATCCAGCTTTATTAGTATGACCTGTTTTTACACCATCTATTAAAAAATTTTTGTTTCAAAGTAATGAATTTCTATTTTTTTGCTCTATTTTATTAAATTTAAATTTTTTGTTACCATATATTTTATATTCTTTAGGAAAATTTTTTATTAATAATATGCTTAATTTAGCCATATCTTTAGATGTTGTATATTGATTAATGTGATCTAATCCATGTACTGTTCTAAAATTTGTATTATTTAGTTTCATATTTTTAGCATAATTATTCATTAATTTAATAAATTTATTCTCGTTACCTGAAATATATTCTGCTATAGCTACGCTAGCATCATTTCCAGATTGTATAATCATTCCTTTATTAAGTTTTTTTAAACTTACCTTATTATTTTTTTTAAGGAACATTAAAGATGATTCTTTAAATAAAGGATTTTTAGAAGATGAATTATAATTTATTTTAACTAAATCATTTAAAGATATTTTTTTTGATTTTAATTTATCTAATAGAATATAATTAGTCATTATTTTAGTTAAACTTGCTGGAGATAATTTTAAATTAATATTTTTTTTAGCTAATATTTTTTGTGAATTATAATCTACTAAAATAAATGATTTAGCAGTTATTGTATTATATATGTTATTTGCTAATGTGTTTTTTAAAATTATAAATATTAATAGTAATAATAATAATTTAATTTTATTCATATTCTTTTTTTTTTTTAATAGACATTATTATACCAAACATACACATATTTGTTATTAATGATGTACCTCCATAGCTTATTAAAGGCAATGGTATACCTACTATAGGTAGTAGACCGCTAACCATACATATATTTACAAGTGTATTAATAAAAAATATTATTACATAACTAGTAGAAAATAATTTTTCAAAAAATGTTTTACTTTTTATAGATATAAAAAAACTTTTTAATATTAATAATATATATATACTTATTGTGAAACATACACCTATAAACCCATGTTCTTCGGCTATAATAGTAAATATGAAATCGGTTTTTTTTTCTGGTATAAATCCTAATTTAGACTGGGTTCCCTGAAATAAACCTTTACCATATTTACCCCCTGAACCTATAGATATCTTAGATTGGTTAATTTGGTATCCATTATTAGATGATTTATTATTAAATAATGTTATAATTCTTTCTTTTTGGTAGTTATGTAGAAAAAATTTTCATAATATTGGTATAGATATACTAATTAAAATTGTTAATATTAAAATCATTTTTTTGTTAATACCACCTAAATATAGTGTTATTAATCCTGAAATTATTATTAATATTGCTGTACCTAAATCGGGTTGTAGATACACTAATATAGTAGGTATTAGGATAATTATTTTAGTTTTTAATAGATCTTTGAATTTTAATGGATGATTATCATTAATATATTTTGCTATAATAATAGGTATAATTAATTTAACTATTTCAGATGGTTGAAATTGTAATATACCTATGTTTATTCATCTTTTTGCTCCTTTAATAATGTAACCATAAATATTGACTAATAATAAAAGTATATTACATAAAATATAGAATATATAAGCATTGTTTTTATAAAATGTGTATTTAAATTTAGATATTATAATCATTGCTATAAAACTTATACATATATGAATTAATCTTTTATACACTAAATGTGTATTTTTATTACTAGCACTATATATTAATAAAATACTGTAAATAGTTAATATGGTAATGCATATTAGTATTGTTAGATCTAAATTTTTATATATATTTTTTATTTTTTTAATCATTTTTATTTTCTATTTTTCTTTTATATAAGAAATCTGTTATTTTTCTCATTATATAACCTATTTTAGGCCCATTACCTCCATGATCTAATACTATAGATATTGCAAAATTAGGTTTTTTATATGGTATAAATGCATTCATTAATGTATGATCTTTAAGTAATGGATTTTTATTTTTTATAAAATAATTTTTTTGTAAAGATATAATTTGTGCTGTTCCAGATTTAATTGCTACTTTATATTTTGTATTTAAAAAATTTTTGTATGCAGTACCATTTTTTTTATATGCTACTCCATACATACTTTTTTTTATTATTTTTCAATATTTTTTTTCAATATTTTTTATTTTTTGTATGTGCGGTTTATAATTTTTTTGGTTTTCTATTTTTTTTAATAAATGTGGTGTTATAATTAATCCATTATTTATTAATATTGTTAATGCTTTATTCATTTGAATTGGTGTTATAGCTAAATATCCTTGTCCTATTCCTATAGAAATAGTATTACCTATATATCATTTTTTTTTTAATATATTATTATCAGGTATAATACCTTTTTTTTCGTTTGGTAAATCTATATTAGTTTTTTGACCATAGCCAAATATTTTAATTCATTTAATTATTTTATTTATATCCATATTATATGCTATATTATAGTAAAATGTATCAGATGATTCTTCTATAGATTTATTAATATTAATTAATCCGTGTCCTAGTGTTTTTCAATCATAAAATATTTTTTTTATATTAGGTAATTTTCATCATCCTGGATCAAACATTATATATTTAGTATTAATTATTTTTTCTTGTAGAGCAGCTAAACAAATATATGGTTTTATAGTTGATGCTGGTGGATAAATTCCTTGTATAGATTTATTTATTAATGGTTTATATGGATCATTAATTATTTTATTATATTGTTTTATAGATATATTATTGGAAAACATATTAGGATCATATCCTGGAGTAGATACTAAAGATAATATTTCTCCATTATTAGGATTAGATATTATTATAGTAGATTGATTATTTTTTACTAATTCATATATAAATTTTTGTATATTAATATCTATAGTTAAGTATATATTTTTTCCTACATAAGATTTTTTTATACTAGTATTATTTAACATAGTTCCTTGACTATTTAATATTATTTTATTTATTCCATTTTTACCATGTAATATATTTTCGTAATATTTTTCTATTCCATCATAACCAATATAATTATCTGAATTTTTATCTTTTGCCACATATCCTATAATATGAGATAAAATTTTTTTGTATGGATAATATCTATATTTTTTTTTTTTAATAGAAAAATTTTTAAATATTTTTTTATTTCTATAATATTTTATTAAATCTTTTGTATTAAGAAATTTTTTTATAATAATATTTTTATTTATTTTTTTTTTATATATTTTATTCAGATGATTTATCTTATCTTCTGATAAAAAAAAATTTTCTTTTAAGATTTTTATTATTTTTTTAATTTTATTAATTCTATTGGGTTTAATAATTAAATAATAATAATTTTTATTTATTACTAGAGGAATATTATTTCTATCAAATATAATTCCTCTATATGGTATATTAGGTACTAATTTAGTATAATTATTTTTAGCTAAACTTGAATAGTATTCAAAATTAATAACTTGTAATTTATATATATTTAATATAATTATTGTTAATACTAAAAATAGAACAATAATTATTTGTTTAGATCTATTAATAAAAGTTAGGTTTTTTTTTTTATTATAATAATAGAAGTAATTTTGATTTTTAAAATTCATATTTTTATTTTCTAATAATTTATTAGTATTTAAAATTTTTTAATTAAATTATTAAGATATATAGTATATTATATATATAAATAAATATAGTTTAATATTTCATAAAGAGTGTTTATGTTTAAAAATCCTGTTAAACTGAAAAGTTGATTAAATTTAAATAATCATTTTTTATCTATTAAAAATATTAAGATTTTTGATCTTTTTAAAAAAGATAAAGAAAGATTTAATAATTATTCTATTAATTTTAATAATAATATTTTGGTAGATTTTTCTAAAAACCTTGTTATTTTAGAAACTTTAAAATTATTTGAGAATTTATTACATGAAATTAATTTTAAGAATTATATTTATTCTATGCTTATAGGAGAAAATATAAATTTTACAGAAAATAAACCTGTTTTACATTTTCTATTAAGAGATAGAAAAAATATTTTTTTAAAAAATAATGTTAATTTTTTAGATATTAAAAAAGATATAGATACTAATTTAAATAAAATAAAAATTTTTACTGATAAAATACATAATGGTGAATGATTAGGTTATACTGGTAAAAAAATTATTAATATTGTTAATGTTGGTATAGGTGGATCTGATATAGGACCACGTATGATTATAAAAGCTTTAAATTTATATAAAAAAAATAATTTAAATATGTATTTTGTATCTAATGTTGATTCTACAGATGTGAAAAAAATTTTAAATAAATTAACTCCTGAGAATACTATTTTTATTATATGTTCTAAAACTTTTACTACTTTAGAAACATTAAATAATGCTCAGATTTTACGTAAATGGGTATTAAATTTTTATAATAATAAAGAAAAATCTTTAAGTTATCATTTTATTTTGGTATCAAGTAATTTTCATGAATCTGTTAAATTTGGTGTAAATTTAAATAATATTTTTATTGTTCATGATTGAGTTGGTGGAAGATATTCTTTTTGTTCAGCTTTTGGTATTTCTATTTCTTTAGCTTTAGGTTTTGATAATTTTATAAAATTATTAGATGGAGCTCATGATATGGATTTACATTTTTTTAGTTCATCTTATCTTAAAAATATACCTATTATATTAGCTATATTAAGTATTTGATATAATAATTTTTTTAATTTTCATACTGAAGCTATATTAGCATATAATGAAAATTTGTTTTATTTACCTATGTATTTACAACAACTTGTTATGGAATCTAATGGAAAATATATAGATTATAATGGTAATTATATTAATAGATACTATACTTCTCCAATTATATGAGGAGGTATAGGTACAATATCTCAACATTCTTTTTATCAGTTATTACATCAAGGGACTTATATTGTTCCGTGTGATTTTATAGGAGAAGTTATTAATGTAGATAATATAAATGATTCTCATTTTAAATTAATGTCTAATTTTTTTTCCCAAACTCAAGCGTTAGCTTTTGGTGATAAAATTTTTAAAAAACATAATAATTTTAATAAATTTTCTAAATTTAAAGGTAATAGACCTTCTAATACTATATTAATTAAAAAAATTAATCCTTATAATTTAGGATCATTAATATCTTTATATGAACATAAAGTTTTTACTCAAGGTATTATTTTAAATATATCTAGTTTTGATCAATGTGGTGTTGAATTAGGTAAAAAATTATCTAATTTATTATTACCTTATTTAGGTAAAAATACTACTTTATGTAAAAAAAATTTTAAAAAAAAAATTTATTTAGATAAATCTACATTAAATTTAATAAATTTTTTTAATAAAAAATATTTTAATAATTAAATTTTATAAATTATATGGCAAATACAAAATCTTCTAGAAAAAGAATTTTAATAAATAGATTAAGAAATAAATCTAATGTAAGTAAAAAATCTAAATTAAAAACTTTTATTAAAAAAGTTAAATTAGCAATCAAAAATAAGAATAAAGTTCTTGCAAAAAAATATTATTTTATTACCCAATCTTTATTGGATAAATATTCATGTAAAAATATTATACATAAAAATAAGTCTTCTAGATATAAATCTATTTTATTAAAATTAATTAATAATTTATAAAAATTTATTTTTAAAAATATATTTAGAATAAATATATGTTATTTTGCTAAAATTTTTTATTGATATTTTTGAAGGTCTTTTGTTAAGATTAATATTTATTTTATCTATTTTATTTAAAATTTTTTTGTTTAAAATATTTTTTAAGTTATTGATTGTTTTTTTATTTTTTCTTTTAAAAGAATGATTTAATATATATTTAAAATGATTAATATTTATTATTTTATTTTTTTTTTTAGGTTTTAGTCTAATAAAAACAGAATCAATTTTAGGTATAGGATAAAAATGATTTTTTTTTATTTTTATTAGACATTTTATTTTATATATATATCTTGTTAATATATTTAATGAGTTATATTTTTTATTTTTTTTTTTTTTTATTAAAGATTCATAAAATTCTTTTTGTATTGTTATGTGTATATCTTTAATAATTTTATTATTTTCAATTAATTTAATTAAAATTTTTTTTGATATATAATAAGGTATATTTCCAAATATTCTAATTTTTTTTTTTTTTTTTAAATAAAATTTTCAAAAATTAAATTTTAAAACATCTATATTAAT
Source organism: Candidatus Stammera capleta (assembly GCA_036689465.1). Taxonomy (GTDB): domain Bacteria; phylum Pseudomonadota; class Gammaproteobacteria; order Enterobacterales; family Enterobacteriaceae; genus Stammera; species Stammera capleta_AP. Next base: position 71,591 of record CP144833.1, read on the forward strand.
TATATTAAAATAATTATTATTATTTTTTTTAATTAAATAATTGTCTATCTCTAATGAAGTGACTTTATTATTAAATTTAATTATTTTTTTAGTTAATTCACCGTTACCAAAACCTATTTCTAATAAATTATTTTTTTTTTGAGGGTTAATAAAATAAATAATTTTTTTAATTATTTTTTTGTTTTTTATAAATATTTGTCCTAAATTATTTTTAATTTTTAACATTTTTTTAAAAGTTAGTAATTTTTTTATATAAATATATGTTTAATAAATAATTATTTGTTAATTTATGATATAATATTTTTACAATTTTATCAGTTTAATTTTTATAAATTTTTATAATAAATATGGAATTATATTTTAAATATTTAATTTTAAATCATATATATGCAGCTTATTTTTTTATTTTTTTTATATCTTTTTTTGAGTCTTTATCTTTTTTTGGATTTTTAATACCTAGTAGTATTGTAATGTTTTTAATAGGTTTTTTTATAGGAAAAAAAAATATTAATTTTTATTATGCATATTTTTTGGTAGTTTTAGGTTGTACTTTAGGTGATGTAGCATCTTATTATATGGGATCTTATTATAAAAAATATTTATTTTATTTTCGTAAAAAAATATCTAATTATGTTAATATTTTTGAGTATATATTTGATTATTTTAAAGAAAATTCTTATTATTTAATTATTTTTGGAAAATTTACTGGACCTATAAAATCATTTTTCTTTTTTATTTCAGGTATGTTAGATATACCTATAAAAAAAATTTTTTTTCCAAATTTTATAGGTACTTTATTATGGACAATATCTTTTTTTATACCTGGTATATTATCTGGAGTAGCATTATTGTTACCTAATAGTTTTTATTTTAAAATAAATTTATTTAGTTTTATATTTTTATTTATTATCTGTGTTTATATATTTTTGAAATGGTTAAATATATATAAAAATTTTTCTATTTTTTTTTATGTTGTTTTTATATCTTTATGTATTAAACATCTACTAATTTTGTTAAATAGTAAAATGTTTTTTATATTTCTTAAGTTAATGTTAAAAATTTTTTTTTAAAAAACTATATAAATTTTCTTTTTTCGCCTTTACCAATAATGTTTATTATGCATCTTTGGCAAATATTTGGATAATTTTTATTATTATTAATTTTAGTAACATAGTGCCAACATCTTTCACATTTTATACCGTTATTAATTTTACATTTTAATTTAAAAAAATTTTTTTCATTTAATTTTTTTTTTACTTTAATATTTAATTTTGAAGTTAAGAAAAAAAATTTTAATTCAGATTTCATTTTTTTAATTTTTTTAAAAAAATTTTTTTCTAAATATATTGTTATTATAGTTTTTAGTGGTGAATTAATTTTTTTTTTATATTTAAGTAATTCAATTTTTTTATTTAAATTTTGCTTAATTATTATTAATTTTTTTCATATTTCAATATTTATATGATTATTTTTATGTATATAGAATAATTTTTTAAATCAAGTTTCTTCATATATTGAAAAAGGTTTTTTTCTTGGTAAATATTTTCATATTTCTTCTGCCGTAAAAGATAATATAGGAGTAATTCATTTTACAATTGTTTCTATTAATATTCATAGTGTAGTTTGAACACTATAGTAAGGTAAAGTATTTTTTTTTATTGTGTATTTTCTATCTTTTATTACATCTAAATATATAGAGCTTAAATATAAATTTAAAAATTTTATTATTTTTTTTGTTACTTTATAGAATTTAAATTTTTCATATAATTTGATTATTTTTTGTTGTGTTTCTTTAGTTTTATGAATAATTCATTTATCTAGTAATAACATTTTACTAGGTTTAACATAGTTATTTATAGGATTGAATTCATCTAAATTAGATACTATAAATTTTATAGTATTTCTAATTTTTCTATATTGTTCACTTATTTGTAGTATTATTTTATCGGATATATGTATTTCTTTAGTAAATTTATTTGATGCTACTCATAATCTTAATATATCTGCTCCATACTTATTAATTATTACTTTGGGATTTATATAATTTTTTAATGATTTAGACATTTTTTTTCCTTTTTGATCTACTATAAATCCATGTGTTAATATTTTTTTATATGGAGCGCAATTATTAATTGCTGTATTAATAATTAAAGAAGACATAAACCATCCTCTATATTGATCAGAACCTTCTAAATATAAATCTATATGATATTTTTTTTTTTTAAATTTTGGGTTCATTACTGTATTGCATGTAGCTCCAGAATCAAATCATACATCTAATACATCTAATATTTTAGAATATTTTTTATTATTTACACCTAATTTTTGAGGATCTATATCTAATCAATAATTAGGTCCATATTTTTTAATTTTTAAAGATACTTTATCTATAATTTTTAATGTGTTAGGATGTATTTTATTATTTTTTTTGTTTATAAATATAGGTATAGGAGTACCTCAATAACGTTGTCTAGATATACATCAATCCGGTCTATTGATAATCATATTTTTAATTTTTTTATATCCCCAATGAGGAATTCATTTTACTTTTTTAATAGATTTTAATATTTTTTTTTTGAATTTTTTATTTTTTAAATCTATAAATCATTGTGGTGTAGTTCTAAATATTATAGGTTTTTTATGTCTTCAACAAAATGGATATTTATGATTTATATTTTCTTGAAATATGATTTTTTTTTCTAAAATTAATTTTTCTAAAATTTTTTTTTCTGCTTCTTTAAATTTGTATTTTTCTATGTTTTTGATATATGAATATTTTATATATTTACTTTTATTTGTTATTACATTTAATCCTTTAATATGATTTTTTTTGGATAAATGAAAATCTTCTTCTCCATGTTCAGATGCTATGTGTACTATTCCCGTTCCTGTATTAGGAATAATTTGTTTATTAAATATAATTGGTGTTTTAATTTTAGATATTGGATGTATAGCAAAAAAATTTTTAAATTTTTTACCTTTTAAACTTTTTATATTTTTATATTTTATTTTTATTTTTTTTAAAAAAAAATTTTTTTGTTTTTTAGATAATATAAAAATATTATTTTTATGTTTTATTAAAGAATATTTTAAATTTGGATGAATAGATATAGCGCAATTACCGGGTATAGTTCACGGTGTAGTAGTTCAAATAATAAATTTGATTTTTTTATTTTTTGTTTTTTTGTTAAAAATATTATTTTTAAGTAAAAAGAATTTTGGTAAGTGAAGTTTAAAAATTACATATATACTTTTAGATATTTTATTTTTATATTCTATTTCTGCTTCTGCTATTGATGAGTTACATTTAATACATCAGTTAGTAGGTTTTTTTTTTCTTTTTAAAAGTTTTAATTTAATAATTTTTTTTAATGTTTGTATTGTATTAGATATAATTTTAAATTCTGTTGTTTTATAATAGTTATCTCAATCAGCTATTATACCTAATCTTATGAAATCTTTTTTTTGTTGTGTAATTTGTTTTTTTATATATTTTTTACATCTATATTTAAATTCTTTTATTTTTTTTATTGATTTTTTTTTAATTTTATATTTTTTTTTAATTCTTAATTCTATTGGTAAACCATGACAATCCCATCCTGGTATGTATGGAGTATCAAAGTTCATAAAATTTTTATATTTTAGTATTATATCTTTTAATATTTTATTAAATGCATGACCTATATGTATTTTTCCATTAGCATATGGAGGTCCATCATGTATAATAAATTTTCTTTTATTTTTTTTTTTTTTTCTTATTTTTTTATATAAATTGCTTTTTTTTCATTTTTCAATTATTTTGGGTTCATTAATAATTAAATTTCCTCTCATAGGAAAATTAATTTTAGGTAAATTAATAGTTTTTTTATAATTTATTTTTTGTTTTTTTTTCATTTAATTAGTAGTTTATTTTTATTGAATATTTTGAAATAATTTAATAAATATATTATTAAGTATAACTTAAAAATATTGTTTTTAGAATGTTATATTAAAGTTTTTAAATTTATTGATATTTTAAAAATAAAATTTTTATTACAGTTGATATTTTAAAGTATAAACTTATATATATATATAATTAATTTATAAATTTTGAGGTTTTTATATGAGTAAAATAATTGGTATTGATTTGGGTACTACAAATTCATGTGTATCAGTTATGGATAATAATAAAGCTAAAGTAATAGAAAATTCTGAAGGAGATCGTACTACACCTTCAGTAGTAGCTTATACTGAAAATGATGAAATATTAGTTGGTCAACCTGCTAAACGTCAAGCAGTAACTAATCCAAAAAATACTTTCTTTGCTATAAAAAGATTAATAGGTCGTAAATTTCAGGATGTTGAAGTTCAACGTGATGTTAATATTATGCCTTATAAAATTGTTTCTTCTAGTAATGGTGATGCATGGGTAGAAGCAAAAGGCAAGAATATAGCTCCTCCACAAATTTCAGCAGAAATTTTAAAAAAAATGAAAAAAACTGCTGAAGATTATTTAGGACATAGTGTTTCAGAAGCAGTAATTACTGTACCAGCTTATTTTAATGATACTCAAAGGCAAGCTACTAAAGATGCTGGTCGTATAGCAGGTTTAGAAGTAAAAAGAATTATTAATGAACCTACAGCAGCTTCTTTAGCTTATGGATTAGATAAATCTAAAAAAAATAATATTATTGCGGTTTATGATTTAGGTGGTGGTACTTTTGATATATCTATTATAGAAATAGATGATATAGATGGAGAAAAAACTTTTGAGGTTTTATCTACTAGTGGAGATACACATCTAGGTGGGGAGGATTTTGATAGTAAAATTATTAATTTTTTAGTTTTAGAATTTAAAAAAGATTATAGTATAGATTTATCTAATGATTCTTTAGCAATGCAAAGATTAAAAGATTCAGCTGAAAAAGCTAAAGTAGAATTATCTTCTTCTAAATATACTGAAATAAATTTACCTTATATAACTGCTGATAGTAGTGGACCAAAACATTTAAATATTAAATTAACTAGAGCTAAATTAGAATCTTTAGTGGAAGATTTGATAGTAAAATCTATTGAGCCTGTTAAGGTAGCTTTAAAAGATGCTAATTTAGATGTATCTAAAATTAATGAAGTGATATTAGTTGGTGGTCAAACTAGAATGCCTATGGTTCAAAAAAAAGTAGCTGATTTTTTTGGTAAAGAACCTCGTAAAGATATTAATCCCGATGAAGCTGTTTCTATAGGTGCGGCTATTCAAGGTGGAGTATTATCAGGTGAGGTAAAAGATATATTATTATTAGATGTTACTCCGTTATCTTTAGGTATAGAAACTATGGGTGGTATAATGACTCCTTTAATAAAAAAAAATACTACTATACCAACTAAACATAGTCAAGTATTTTCTACTGCTGATGATAATCAATCAGCTGTTACTGTACATGTTTTACAGGGTGAACGTAAAAGATCTATAGACAATAAATCTTTAGGACAATTTAATTTAGATGGCATTCAGCCCGCTCCTAGAGGAGTTCCACAAATAGAAGTTACTTTTGATATAGACGCAGATGGAATATTACATGTTTCAGCTAGAGATAAAAATACTGGTAAGGAGCAAAAAATTACTATTAAAGCATCTTCTGGATTAAATGAAAATGAAATTAATAAAATGGTTAAAGATGCTGAAATAAATGCTGAATCTGATCGTAAATTTGAAGAATTAATTCAATCTCGTAATCAAGCTGATCATTTATTACATTCTACTCGTAAACAAATTAATGATTTAGGTGATAAAATTCCTGAAAATGAAAAAAAAAATATAGAGAAATCTTTAAATAAATTAGAAGATGCCTGTAAATTAGAAGATAAATTAGTTATTGATAATATTATGCAGGAAGTAATACAAACAACTAGTAAATTAAGTCAATATACTACTAATAATACTAAGGATAGTACTAATACCAATAATAATAGTTCCGTAGTAGATGCAGAATGTGAAGAAATTAATGAAAATAGTAAGAAAAAATAATTTAATATTTTATTGTTTACTAGAGGGACATAATATATATGTCAGATAAAAATTATTATGATATTTTGGGTGTATCTAAAACATCTAATAATATTGATATTAAAAAAGCATATAAGCGTTTAGCTATTAGATATCATCCTGATAGAAATAGAGGTGATAAAGCTTCTGAAGAGAAATTTAAAGAAATTAAAGAAGCTTATGAAGTTTTAAGTGATGAAAAGAAGCGTTCTATGTATGACCAGTATGGTCATTCCGCTTTTACCCAAAGTGGATATAGTCATGATAATGATTTCAATACTACTTCTGATTTTAGTGATATATTTGGGGATATTTTTGGTGATATTTTTACTTCTAAAAAAAAAAGATCTTCAAATAAGAATTTAGATATATTATATGGCATTAATCTTAGTTTAGAAGAAGTAGCTAAAGGTATATCAAAGAAATTTAAAATTAATGTAATACAAAAATGTAATGTTTGTCATGGTAGTGGTTGTAAACCTGGTACTAAACGTAAATTATGTAATACATGTAAAGGTACTGGTAATTTAAAAACTAGTCAAGGTTTTTTCACAATACAACAGACTTGTCCTTCTTGTCATGGTCAATGTTATATAGTAAGTAATGTTTGTTACATATGTAGAGGAAGTGGTACTGAAAATACTTCAAAAAATATTTTTGTTAAAATTCCAGCTGGTATAAATGATAATGATCGTATTAGATTAGTTGGAAAAGGTAATTATTCTATTGATGGTAATTTTGGTGATTTATATATTAAAGTTAAAGTAAATAAACATCCTATATTTATCAGAAAAAAAAATGATTTATATTGTGAAGTTCCAATAAGTTTTTCTTTAGCTGCTTTAGGTGGTGAAATTAAAGTACCTACTTTAGATGGAGGTATTAAATTATATATACCTCCTGAAACTCAAACTGGTAAATTATTTCGTATTAAAAGTAAAGGTATTAAATTTATTAATAGTAATTATTATGGTGATTTATTATGTAAGGTTTTAATTGAAACTCCAGTTAATTTAAATAAATATCAAAGAAAATTATTATATGATTTAGGTCAAACTTTATTAAGTAATGAAAATATTAATAATCCCAAAACTAAAAGTTTTTTTGATCGTGTGAAAATATTTTTTGATAATTTAACTAATTAAATTTATATATAGGAAATTTTTTGCAAATTTTTATGACCTTTTTTCTTGTTTTTTTAATTATTTTGTAATTATTTATATTGTTAAGAATTTTGCATATAAATTTGGTAATTTTTTTTATTTTATCTTTTTTTATTTTTCTATATGTTATACAAGTTGTGCCAATTCTTATACCAGATGTAATAAAAGGTTTTTTATTATCATCTGGTATACAATTTTTATTAACTATAATATTAGCTAAATTTAATTTTTTTTCAGCTTGAATTCCAGTAATATTTTTTTTTTCAAGATTTATTACAAATAAATGTGTATCTGTTCCATTAGAAATAATTTTAAAGTTATTTTTCATAAATATTTTACACATATATTTAGAATTTTTAATAATTTTTTTTTGATAAGAAATAAATTTTTTTGTTAAAGCATTTTTAAAAGCTATAGCTTTGGCTGCTATAACATGCATTAATGGTCCACCCTGTATTCCGGGAAATACAGATGAATTTATTTTGTTGTATAATTCATTATTATGACCTCTAGCTAATATTATACCACCTCTCGGTCCTGAAAGAGTTTTATGAGTAGTAGAAGTTACTATATCTGCATATTTTAATGGATTAGGATATATTTTAGCAGCTATTAAACCAGCTATATGAGCAATATCTATTAATAAATAACTATTATATAAATTAGATATATATTTAAATTTTTTTCAATTACATATTCTTGAATACGAAGAAAAACCAGCTATTATTAATTTAGGTTTATATTTTTTAGCTAAATATTCAATTTTATTAAAATCTATTAATTCTTTTTTATTTAAACTATAATATTTAATATTATATATTTTTCCTGAAATATTTTTTTTTGATCCATGAGTTAAATGCCCTCCATGATTTAATTTCATACTTAGTATAGTATCTCCTGGTTTTAAAATAGCATTATAAACAGCTAAGTTAGCTTGAGACCCTGAATGAGGTTGTACATTAACGTAATCTGCTTTAAATATTTTTTTTGCTCTATTTATAGCTATTTTTTCTATTTTATCTATATATTTACAACCTCCATAATATCTTTTTTTATAATATCCTTCAGCATATTTATTGGTTAATATGGAACCTTGTGCTTGAAGAATATTTATATTTGCATAACTTTCTGAGGCTATTAAATTTAAATTTATTTCTTGTCTTTTTTTTTCTAGTTTAATAAGTTTTAAAATTTTATCCATTTTTTTTTTTTATTTTATATGCTTGTAAATATATTAAATCTAATATAATATTTGCTGCTGTTAATGATGTTATTCCTGATTTATCATATATAGGACTTACTTCTACTAAATCAAATCCAATAATATTAATTTTTTTAAGTTTTCTTATTATTTTTAATATTTTATGTATTGTTATACCTCCTATTACTGGTGTACCTGTACCTGGAGCATAAGATGGATCTATACAATCTATATCAAAAGTTATATATGTAGGTAAATTATTTGTAGTATTTTTAATTTTATTAATAATTTTTTTTGTTGATATATAATTTGTTTTTTCCGCATTAATTATATTAATTTTATTTTTTTTGTTTATATATGTTCTTATTCCTATTTGGATTATATTTTTTTCTAAGACTAAATTTTCTTTTTTAATTTGGTATATTATAGATCCATGATCATATGGATTATTTTCGTAATAATTATCTGTATGAGCATCAAAATGTATAAGAGATATATTTTTGTAAAAATTTTTATATGTTCTTAATATTGGTAAAGTAATATAATGATCTCCCCCAATAAAAATTATATTTTTTTTTATTTCTAATAAATTAGTTACTAATTGTGTTATTTTTTTGTTTAAATTCTTTATATTCCCTTGTTTATATATTATATCTCCTCCATCTATAATTTTAATATATTTTTCAAGTGATATATTTCATGGTCATTTTTTTTTTTCTCAAAATAAATTTATTGATTGTTTTCTAATACTATTTGGAGCTAATTTACTACCCGGTTTACCTGTACATGTAATTTCACAAGGTATACCAATTATAATAGTATTAAATTTATCTTTTAAAGTGTATTTATTTTTTATAATTAATGGAAATCTCATAAATCCAAATAAATTAGATATTAAAGATTGATCTTTTTGAATTATTTTCATTTTATTCTAAATATGTTTTGTACTTAAAAAATTTTTTTATTTTTTTATATATTTTTTTGTTTTTTTTTAAAAAATTATTTATTTTATTATTATTTATTTGTGTATATTTTAGCATTTTTAAAATATTATCATTTTTATTAATTAATAAACTTTTAAATTTTTTATTTTTTTTTATATACACTAATATAGTTTTTATTTTACCAAATAGATTATGTATATTACTTAATATATTTTGATAAGATCCTATCATAAAAAATATTATTTTAGGTCAATTTTTATTTTGAAATTTTGGAATAGTTAATGTATTATTTATTTTTTTTTTGTCTATATATTTATTTATTTTACCATCTGAATCACATGTTATATCTAATATATATATATTTTGTTTTTTTTTATTATTTAATCCTTCTATAGGATATATGGGAAAAATTTGTTTTATACCTCAACTGTCTGGTAAAGATTGAAATAAAGAAAAATTAATATATATTTTATTAGATGTATATAAATTTATATGTTTTATTTTTTTAATATTTTTTATAATTTTTTTATTTTTTATATATATAAGTATATTATTATATATTTTTTCTATTAAAGATTTTTCTAAAATATTTGATTTTACAGATTCATAATAATACTTTATTATTTTTAATTTTTTTAGTATTTTATTTTCATTAGTATATATATTATTTTTAATTTTTTTTCATAAATTTAAATATTTAATTATTTTATTTTTTTTAATATTACTATTATTTATTAATGCATTAGATATATTTTTAATTTTATTATTTTCTATATTTATAATATTAGATACTAATATAGTATGATGTGCTGTAATAAATCTACCTGATTCAGTATAAATATTGGGAACAGGAACATTATATTTTTTACATAATGAAGATATTATTTTTAATATTTTTATAGTATATATATTTAAATTGTAATTTATATATGGTTTGTTATTATAATAATTTACAGCTAATCCTCCTCCGAAATCTAAATATTTAATTTTTACTTTAAATATTTTATATAAATCTATATATATTTTTACAAATTCTTTAAAATTTTTTTCTATATATTTTATATCGTTTATTTGTGATCCTATATGACAGTGTAATAAATTAAGTTTATTAATTTTTTTTTTTTTTTTTAATATTTTTATACAATTTATTATTTGGGAATTATTTAAACCAAATTTAAATTGAGATTTATTTTCAAAATCTAAAGTATTCAATTTTATTCTTATACCTATATTCATATTACTTTTTTTTGTATATTTTATTATAAGAAATATTTCTTTAATTTTTTCTATTATTAAAGATACTTTATGACCTATTTTTTCTGCTATTTTAGCTAAAGAAATATATTTCTTATCTTTATATCCATTACATAATATTTTGATTTTTTTATTTGCATGTATAAGGATAGTCATTAATTCAGATTTAGATCCTGATTCTAATCCTATTTTGTATTTTTTATTTTTTAATATATTTTTTATTATATATGCTTCTTGATTTACTTTAATAGGATATATTAAATAATATTTAATTTTTAAATTATTTAATTTTATGTTTTTTTGAAATGATTTATTGATTAATTTTATTCTTTTATTGATAATTTGAGGAAAAGATATTCTAATAGGTAATTTTTTTTTATTAATAATTTTTTTTAATTCTAAATATTTTTTTTTTTCATAATTTATACATATATTTATATTTCCTTTTTTATTAATATAAAAATATTTTTCTTTTCATTTTTTTATTTTTTGTTTTTTTTTATTAATATTCATTATTTGTATTTAAAATTATAAAATTAGTTTTCACAATTATTAATTGTTAAGGTATACTCTTAAATAAATATATTATTTATTTTAAATTATTTTATAATAAAATTATTTGTTTAATCTATTGGAGATTTAAAATATAATGAATTTATGTAATTTTACTTCTGAATCAGTTTCAGAAGGTCATCCAGATAAAATAGCTGATCAAATTTCTGATGCTATTTTAGATTTTATTATTTCTAAAGATAAATTAGCTAAAGTTGCTTGTGAAGTTTATATCAAAAATAATATAGTTATAGTTGGTGGTGAAATTAGTACATCTATTTCTTTTAATATAGAAAAAATTGTTAGAAATACAATAAAAAATATTGGTTATATTAATTCTAATGATTTTTTTAATTTTAATACCTGTGTAATAATTAATATTTTAAGTAAACAATCCCCAGATATATACATGGGTATTAAAAAAGAAAAGTTTTCTAATCAAGGTGCTGGAGATCAAGGAATAATGTTTGGTTATGCTTCAAATGAAACTAATGTATATATGCCCGCACCTATATTATATGCTCATGGTTTAGTAAAAAGACAATCTGAGTTAAGAAAAAATAAAATTTTACCTTGATTATGTCCTGATGCTAAAAGTCAAATTACTTTTATATATAAAAATAATTCTATTTTAGGTATTGATACAGTAGTATTTTCTACCCAACATTTAAATTCTATTAATTATAAAGAATTAAAGGAATCTATTATGGAAGAAATTATATTATATGTATTACCTAAAAAATGATTAAATAAAAATACTAAATATTTTATTAATCCTACAGGTAGATTTGTTATTGGCGGGCCTATGGGTGATTGTGGTTTAACGGGTAGAAAAATAATTGTAGATACTTATGGTGGTATAGCAAGACATGGAGGGGGGGCATTTTCTGGTAAAGATCCTTCTAAAGTAGATAGATCAGGTGCATATATGGCTAGATATATAGCAAAAAATATTGTTGCTGCTGGTTTAGCAGATAAATGTGAAATACAAATTTCTTATGCTATTGGTATTACTTTGCCAATATCTATTAATATTAATACTTTTGGTACTGAAAAAGTATTGATTAAAAATTTATTAAAAGCAATAAATATTTTTTTTGATTTAAGACCAGGCAAAATTATTAAAAAATTAGATTTATTAAATCCAATATATTATAAAACTGCATCATATGGTCATTTTGGAAGGGAAGAATTTCCATGAGAAAAATTAGATAAAGTAGAATATTTATTAGATTTTTTTAACATTAGTGGTTAATATTTTATTAAAAAAATATATCATATATTTAGCTTGTGGGTATATAATTAAAATTTTTTTTTTTTTTACTAAACTTAGTATTTTTTTTTTTGATTGATATTTATTTGTAATAATTTTTTTTTTAGTAAAATTAATTTTTTTTATTATTTCATTTAATGAGATATTTTTATTATATACAATATTATTGTATTTTATATAACTTATATGTATATCTATAATAGAGTTATAAATTATAATGTAATATTTAAATTTTTTAGTATATTTTTTATTTATTATTTCTTTTATAATATTAAATGTATTTATTTTAATTAATTTGATATTTTTATATTTTAATAAGAAAGTTTGTGCTATATTTAGAGATAAATTGGTATTTAAAATACTTCCAGGACCTTTATTAATTATAAAATAATGAATTTTTTTTAAATTAATATTATTTTTTTTTATAATTTTTTTAATTAATATTAATATATTTTTATTATTATTATTTTTATTTTTTTTTTTTTTAATAAATATATATTTTTTATATTGAATAGCTACAGATTGTAATTCAGTAGAAATTTCTATGGATAAAATATTTTTTTTTTTGTTCATTTAATTAATTTATAATAAAAATTTATATTTTGTCAAATGATTATATGAAGAAAATTAATTTATTAGATTTAAATAAAAAAATGATGCAAAATTTTTTTTTAAATTTAGGAGAAAAAAAATTTGTTGCTAATCAAATTATGTATTGAATTTATAAAAAATTTTGTTTTGATTTTTTTATGATGCATAATATAAGTAAAAAAATAAGAGATAAATTATTTTTATTGTCAAAAATTAAGTTACCAAAAATTTATGATATTAAATATTCTATCGATGGAGTAATAAAATTTATTTTAAATATAAATAATGATTTTATAGAAACTGTTTATATACCTGAAAAAAATAGAAAAACTTTATGTATTTCTAGTCAAATAGGTTGTTTAATAAAATGTAGTTTTTGTGCAACTGGAAAAATGAAATTTAAAAGAAATTTATCAGTTTCTGAAATAATAGGTCAAATTTTATTAGTAATAATTTTTTTAAAAAAAAAAATATCTTTTATTAAAAATAATAGATATATTACTAATGTAGTATTTATGGGTATGGGGGAACCATTATTAAATTTTAATAATGTTATAAATTCAGTAAGTATTATGTTGGATTCTTGTGGTTTTTTTTTTTCAAGAAGAAAAGTAGTTATATCTACCTCTGGTATTGTTCCATATATTTATAAATTAGTGGGTGTAGTAGATGTTCTTGTTACTTTATCACTTCATGCTCCTAATAATTTATTAAGAAGTAAAATAATGTCTATTAATAATATATATAATTTACATGATATACTTAAAGCAATGGATTATTATATAAAAAATTCTAAATCTAATAAAGGTAAGTTAAATATAGAATATATTATGTTACATGGTATTAATGATAGTTATGAGTGCGCTAATCAGTTAGTTGATTTACTTAAAGATTTTTCTGTTAAAATTAATCTTATACCATATAATAGTATATATAATGGTATTTATACTAAAAGTAATAATGAGAGTATATTATTATTTCATAATTTTCTTAAAAAGAAAAAAATTTTTTCTTTTATTAGAAAAACTAGAGGATTAGATATTAATGCTTCTTGTGGTCAATTATATAAATAATATTAATTTAAATTAAAAGTTAAATATTATGAATGATAAAAAATTAGATTCTTTAGGTAAAATTTTAGTAAAATATAGAAAAATTTTAAATCTTACTCAAAAAGATATTTCTAAAAAATTATGTTTAAAGTTAGAGTTAATTGATAGTATAGAAAAAGATATATTTCCCACTAATATTCCTTGAGTTTTTTATTGTGGTTATATTTCTTCTTATGCTCGTTTAGTCAAAGTATCTAAAAAAAAAATAGTTTTTTTTTTAGAAAAATATAATAAAAAACATTCTTTTCTTATTAATAAAAAAGTTAAAGATAATGTTCATAATTTTTTTTTTTTAGATTATATTTATTTTTTTTTAATTAAAATTATAATATTATTTTTTTCTTTTTATTATTTTTGAAAATATATTAGAAATTAGGTTTAAATAAAAATATTTAATTATTTTTTAAAAATTATTTTTATGAGTAAATTGAAAATTAAATCACTTAAAGGTATGCATGATTATTTTCCAGAAGATATATTTATATATAAGTATATAGAAGATACTTTTAAAATATTAATAAAAAAGTATTCTTTTTATGAAATAAGATTTCCTATATTAGAACGAACAATTTTATTTAATAAAAGTTTAGGATTACTAAGTAATATAAATAAAGAAATGTATTCTTTTATTGATCGTAACGGTGTTAATTTAAGTTTGAGACCTGAAGGAACTGCGGGATGTATTAGAGCTTATATACAAAATAATTTATTTTTAAATCATGTATTAAATAGATTATGATATATTGGCCCTATGTTTAGATATGAAAATACCCAAAAAGGTAGATTTCGTCAATTTTGTCAATTAGGAGTAGAAATATTTGGTTATGATAATATAAGTGTTGATATAGAATTGATTTTAATTATTAGAAGATTATGAGAAAAACTAGGTATATCTAATTGATTAAGTTTAGAAATTAATTCTATTGGTTCTATAGAAGATAGAAATAAATATTTAATGTTTATAAAGAATGAAATTTTAAGTAAAAAAAAAAAAGTTTTAAAGGATTTTAATGAAATAAATTTTTTTAAATTATTAGATAGTAAAAATAAAGAAATTATAAAAATTTGTAAAAATTTTCCTAAAATAACTGATTTTATTAATGATAATTCTTTATCTAATTTTAAAAATTTATGTAAAAATTTAAATATTTTGGGTATTGATTATAAGATAAATTATAATTTAGTGCGTGGTTTAGATTATTATAATGATTTTGTTTTCGAATGAACTAATAAAAATTTAGGTATTAAAAAATCTATTTGTTCTGGGGGTAGATATGATAATTTAGCTAAATCTTTATCTAATTTTTCTATTCCTGCAGTTGGTTTTGCTATAGGTTTGGATAGATTAGTTCTTTTATTAAAAGAAAAAAATATAAAAAAAAAAAATAATATTAATACTACTAATATATATATTATTTCTTCTTTAAATGAAAGGAGTAGATTATTAGGTATTAAAATTATGGAAAAAATTATTAATTATTTTTGTAATTCTGTAAATGTGTATAATGATCATAGTAAATATAAAAATTTAAGTAGAAAAATTTCTAAAGTAATAAAATTAAATTTTCGTATTATTATTATTATAGACAAAAATGAATTAATTAATAATTTAGTCACTATAAAAGATGTTTTTTTAAATAAACAAAAAAAAATTTTTTATAAAAATATAATTAATATATTAGTTGATTTTTTAAAATAAAATAAATTGTTTAAAATTTTATTGTTAAATTTATTATAATGTTTACTTTTCTATTAATAGGTAATACAAATGTAGGTAAAACAAGTTTATTTAATTTATTAACAAAAACAAATTTAGCTATAAATAATAAAATAAATAACTTTACTTATGATTTTAATTATGGTATTTCTTTATATAAAGAAAAATATTTTATATGTATAGATACTTACAATATTTATAATTTTTTTTTTTTAAAAAAAAATATAAAAGAAAAATATATATATAAAAAATTTATTTATATAATTGAAAATGTTGATTTAATATGTTTATTAATTGATTATAATATTGGATTAAATAGTTATGATATATATATATCTAATTTTTTTTTGAAAACTTTTAATAAAAAGCTTATTTTATTATTAAATAAAATTGATTTATGTAAAGAATATTATTTAAATTTACATAATTATCGTTGTTTAGGTATAGATTTAATTTATCCTATATCTGTATTAAATAAAAAGGGTATTTCATTTTTTTTAGATGATATTTTTTTAAAAAAAAGTATTTCTTTAAAAAAAAATTTTTTATTTTGTAAAAAAATATTTTTTTATTGTATAAATTTAGATAAATATATTTTTTTTTTAAAAGAATTATATAGTACTTTATATAAAAATAATTTTATTAAGATAGTTATATTAGGAAAACCTAACGTAGGTAAGTCTACATTAATGAATATAATAGTAGGTAATGATAGGTCTATTATATCCAATAAACCTGGAACTACTAAAGATTTTTTAACTTGTTTAATAAATATTAAAAATATAAATTATATTATTAGTGATTCTCCTGGATTAAATAAATTTACTGAAAATTTTTATATTAAAGATAAGTGTTTTTTTTTAAATAAAATTTTTGAATATAAAATTATTTTTTATTTAATTGACATTAATTTAGGTCTTACTAAATATGATTTAATTTTATTAAATTTATTTTTTAAATGTGGTAAAATAGTTATATTAATATTTAATAAATGTGAATTATGTAGTATTTTTTTTTTAAATAAATATAAAAAATTTATTTTATCTAAATATAATTTTATAAATTATATAGATATCTATTTTATATCTGCAATAAATTTAAAATATAGTGATGTGTTGTGTTTTTTTAAAAAATTAATTGTTAATTATAAAAATATTTTTTTAAAAAAAGTTACTAGTTATAAATTAACTAAAATTTTAAAAAAATCTATAGATAAATTTTATAATTTTAATAAAGATTTAATTAAATTAAAATATGCCCATGTTGGTGGATATTTTCCCTTTACAATTGTTATACATGGTAAAAAAATAGATTTATTAACTTCTACTTATAAAAAATATTTAGTTAATTTTTATATTAAAAAATTAAATTTTAAAGGCTATAAAATTTTTTTAAAATTTAAAGAAATATAATTAAATAAATAAAAATATTAATTTTAAATTTCAATCGCTATTTTATAATAGAGGAAAGTCTGGACTCCTAGGATAAAATGCCAGATAATATCTGGAAAAGTATACTTTATGAAAAGTGCAACAGAAAATAACCGCTTTATATTTTAAAAGTAAGGGTGAAAAAGTACGGTAAGAGCGTACTATATTTTGTAGAGATATAAAATATGTGTAAACTCCATTTGGAGAAAGGTTAAATAAGATATAAAATATGTTTTTAAAAATGTATTTATCCGTACGGGTATTTTATATCATGGTAAACTGATTGAGTTATTAAGAAATTAATAACCTAGATAAATGATTGTTTAAACAGAATCCAGCTTATAAAAAAAATTATGTATTTTTATATTTATTTGAATTTTATAAAATATATTTTGAAATAATTTTATATTATTTATAATTAATTTTATATTAATAATATAAATATATTTTTATAAAATATTTTTTTTATTTTTAATAATATTTTTTAAAAAAAATAATTTTATGTTAAAAATTTTTAATACTTTAAAGAATAAAAAAGAATTATTTAAATCCATTAAAGATAAATTAGTTAATATATATGTTTGTGGAGTTACAGTTTCAAATTATTGTCATGTAGGGCATGGTCGTACTTTTTATTTTTTTGATATTTTAGTAAATTATTTAAAACATATAGGTTATAAATGTAATTATATACGTAATATTACAGATATAGATAATAAATTAATTAAAAGATCTTTACAAAAGAAAATACCTTTTAAAAATTTGTCATCTAAAATGATTAATAATATGAGAAATGATTTTAGTAATTTAAATATTAGTAGTCCTAATTTAGAACCTAAAATTACTGATAATATAAATCTAATAATTCATGAGATAGAAAAATTAATTTTATATAAATATGCTTATATTTCTTTAACCGGTGATGTATATTTTTCTGTAGAAAAATATTTGAATCATAGTAGTTTTTTTTTAAAAAAAAATATTGGTATTTTAAAAAAGGATTTTGTTTTATGAAAATTAAATAAAGATAGTTTAAGTTATGGTTGAGAATCACCTTGAGGTAAAGGTACGCCAGGTTGACATATAGGATGCACTGTAATAAGTAATAAATATTTAAATTATAACATTGATATACATGGCGGTGGTTGTGATTTAATTTTTCCTCATCATGAAAATGATTTAATTCAATCTAAATGTTTATATAGTATAAAATATATAGCTAATTATTGAATTCATACTGGTATGGTATTAAATTGTAATGGCTATAAATTATCTAAATCTAAAAATAATATATATAAATTAAGTGATTTATTAGAAATATATCATTCTGATGTATTAAAATTTTTTTTCATGTCTACCCATTATAGAAAAAATTTATATTTTAATATTTTAGATTTAGTAAAATATAAAGAATGTATTAATAAATTATATTTATGTCTAGATGATTTCAATTTAAATATTAATTTTAAAAAAAAAGATTATTTAATTTTTAAAGAATTTGATGATTTATTTTATAAATTTATGAATGATGATTTAAATATTCCTAAAGTGTATACATTAATTTTTCATATGATGCATGAAATTAATATAATAAAATCTAATAATTTTTTATTAGCTAATAAATTAGCATATAAAATGCGTTATTTTTCTAATATTATTGGTATATTAAATAATAATGTTAATTTTTATTTAAGAAATTCATTAAATATAAAAATTGATATTAAAAAAATTAATAGATTAATAAAAATTAGAAATTTAGCTAGAAAAAAAAAAAAATGACATATAGCTGATTTATTACGTAATGAATTATATAAATTAAATGTTTTAGTTAGAGATAAAAAAAAATCAAATTCAGATTGATATTTAAAATAGTTCTTGGTTATTTTTTTTATATATTTTAATAATATTTTTAAGTAATACAGATATAGTCATTAATCCTATTCCTCCTGGAGTAGGAGTTATATATTTAACTATTTTTTTAGCTTCTAAAAAATTAATATCTCCCACAATTTTGTTATTTATCTTATTAATACCTATATCTATTACTATAGATTTTTTTTTAATTCAGCGAGTAGGAAAAAAATTATATTTACCTGTTGCACTTATTAATAAATCAGTATTTTTAAGATATTTTTTTATGTTTTTTGTTTTTTTATTTGCTAATGTTACTGTACATCCTTCATTAATTAATTCCATACCCATAGGTTTACCTACTAAATTAGATGTACCTATAATTAAAGCATTTAGTCCTATTAAATTAATTTTATATAATTTTAAAAGTTTTATTACACCTAATGTTGTACATGGATGTATATTACATTTACCTTGAGATAATTTTCCTATATTTTTTGCATTTAATCCATCTACATCTTTTTTGGGATGAATTTTATTAATTATTTTATTGGTATTTAAATGTTTAGGTATAGGTAATTGAATTAATAAACAATCTATTTTTTTGTTTTTGTTTATTTTTTTTATAATTTTAATAATTTTGTTTTCTTTAGTTTTTTTAGAAATTTTTTTAATTTTATATTTTATATTAACGTAATTAAAATTTATACATTTTTTTTTTATGTATATATTTGATGCAATATTATTTCCTATATTTAATATAAATATATTAGGTTTTCTTCCATATTTTTTTTTCAATAAATAAATTTTTTTTTTTATTCTTGATTTTGTTTTTTCTAAATATGTATTTCCATATAATATTTTACAATTCATCATTTAATTGACTTTAGAAATGTATTAATGTTACTATAATTTTATTACGCTCTTAGCTCAGTTGGATAGAGCAACAGCCTTCTAAGCTGTAGGTCACAGGTTCAAATCCTGTAGAGCGTGTTTATTAATTTAAAATTTATTTTTTAAAGATATTTTTTTTAAAAGATAATTTTAAAACTTCTTTAATATTTTTAAATGTATATATTTTAAGATTTTTAATTATATTTTTAGGTATTTCTTCTAAATTTTTTTTATTATTTTTTGGTATAATAATTTTTTTAATTCCACTTCTTAAAGCAGCTAAGAGTTTTTCTTTTAATCCACCTATAGGTAAAATTTTTCCGTATAATGTTATTTCTCCAGTCATTGCTATATTAGATTTGATTTTTTTTTTAATTAAACTTGATATTATAGAGGTGCATATAGTTATTCCTGCACTTGGTCCATCTTTGGGTGTTGCTCCTTCGGGTATATGTATATGTATATCATTTTTATTATAAAATTCACTATCTATATTAATTTTTTTAGTTAGTGTTCTTACTACAGTAAGAGCAATTTTAATAGATTCTTGCATTACTTCCCCTAAAGATCCAGTATATATTAATTTACCTTTTCCCGGTATACATATAGATTCTATATTAATAATTTCCCCTCCTGTTTCAGTTCAGGCTAATCCTGTAACTTGACCTATAGGATTTTCTTTTTTTATTTTTTCGTAATTATATTTTTTAGTTCCTAAAAATTTTTTTAAATTTTTTGAGTTTATTTTAATTGATTTACATCTTTTGTTTATTGTAATTTTTTTAACTGATTTTCTACATATTTTAGATATTTCTCTTTGTAAAGATCTTACTCCAGATTCTCTAGTATAATATCTAATTATATCTATAATAACTTTATTACTTATTTTAATTTCTTTTTTTTTTAAAAAATTATTTTTTATTTGTTTAGGTATTAAATATTTTTTAGCTATATTAAGTTTTTCATTTTCTGTATATCCTACTAATTTAATTATTTCCATACGATCCAGTAATGGTGAAATAATATTTTGTGTTGAGTTAGCTGTGGCTATAAACATTATATTAGATAAATCATATTCTACTTCAATATAATGATCATTAAATGAATTATTTTGTTCTGTATCTAATACCTCTAGAAGTGCTGATGAAGGATCTCCTCTCATATCTGAAGATATTTTATCTATTTCATCTAATAGAAATAATGGATTAGTTACTTTAACCTTAGATATTTTTTGTATAATTTTACCAGGCATAGATCCTATATATGTTTTTCTATGTCCTCTAATTTCTGCTTCATCTCTTATACCACCTAGAGATATTCTAATATATTTTCTTCCTGTAGCTTTAGATATTGATTTACCTAATGAGGTTTTACCTACACCTGGAGGACCTATAAAACATAATATTGGTCCTTTTAATTTATTAGATCTATTTTGTACAGCTAAATATTCTAAAATTCTTTCTTTTATATGTTCTAAACCGTAATGATCTTTATCTAAAATTTTTTTGGCTTTTTTTAAATTTTTTTTGATTTTTGTTTTTTTATATCATGGTATTTGTATTATTCAATCTATATAATTTCTTGTAACTGTAGCTTCTGCAGATAAAGGGGACATTAATTTTAATTTTTGCAATTCTATAAAAACTTTTTTTTTAACTGATTTAGGTATTTTAGTATTTTTAAATTTTTTATATATTAATTCATATTCATTCGATGGATGTATATCTCCTAGTTCTTTATGTATAGCTTTTATTTGTTCATTTAAATAATATTCTTTTTGACTTTTTTCCATTTGTTTTTTTATTCTATTTCTGATTTTTTTTTCTATTTTTAGAATATTAATTTCTGATTCTATCATAGCTATTAAATATTCTAATCTTTTGTTAATATCAGTAATTTCTAAAATTTTCTGTTTATTATTTAGTTTTAATGGAATATGAGTCGCTATAGTATCAACTAATTTAATTGGATTACTAATATTATTTAAGGAATTTAATACTTCTATAGGTATTTTTTTACTTATTTTTATATAATATTCAAATTGATTAATTAAAGTTTTAGTAATAATTTTTTGTTCTTTTTTATTTATTTTGGGTTCGTTAATTTTTTTTATTAATGCAATAAAATATTTTCCTTTGTTTTGTATTTCTATTATTTTGGCTCTTTTTAAACCTTCTACTAAAATTTTTATTGTACCATCTGGTAATTTAAGTACTTGTAATACTGAAGATACTGTACCTATTTTAAATAAATCATTTATTTCAGGTTCATTAGTAGATGCTTTTTTTTGTGCTACTAGGAGAATCTTTTTATTTTGTTGCATTGATAATTCTAAACAAAATATAGATTTTTTTCGTCCTATAAATAAAGGAATAACCATATTAGGATATACTACTACATCACGTAATGGTAGAACTAGGATCTCAGTATTTTTTTGAGATCTTTTTAGATGCATATTTTTACCTCTTATATATTTTTTTTGTATATTATACAAGGTTTAGTTATTTTATTAACAACTTTTTGGTTTATTATTATTTTTTTAATATCTTCTATTGAAGGTATATTATACATTAAATCTATTAATATATCTTCTATTATATTTTTTAATCCCCTAGCTCCTGTTTTATTTTTAATTGTTTTATTAACTATTTGTTTGAGAGATTTTTGTGTAAATATTAGATTTATTTTATATAATTTAAATATATTTTGATAATATTCTATAATAGAGTTTTTTGGTTTAGTTAATATCTTTAATAAACTATTTTTTTTTAATTTATTTATATTTACAATATTAGAGAATCTACCTATAAACTCTGGTATAAATCCGAAGTTTATTAAATCTTGTGTTTCTATTTTGTTAGATTTTTTTCTCTTAAATTTGCTATTAAAACCTATTTTATAATTATTTAATCTTTTTTTTATTATTTTATTAATGCCATTAAATGTTCCACTACATATAAATAAAATATTTGATGTATCTATTTGTATATTTTCTTGTTGAGGATGTTTTCTACCTCCTGTTTTGGGTACTGAAGAAATTGTGCCTTCAATAATTTTTAATAGAGATTGTTGTACTCCTTCACCAGAAACATCTCTAGTTATAGATAAATTAATAGATTTTTTAGCTATTTTATCTATTTCATCAATAAAAATAATTCCATGTTGAGCTTTTAAAATATCAAAATTACATTTTTGTAATAATCTATATAATATATTTTCTACATCTTCACCTACATATCCTGCTTCCGTTAAAGTTGTTGCGTCAGTTATTACTATTGGAACATTTATAATTTTTGATATAGTTTTAGCTAATAATGTTTTTCCACTACCTGTAGGTCCTATAATTAAAATATTTGATTTATTAATAAAATATTTATTTGGTTTATTTTTAATTTGGTTAATTATTTTGTAATGATGATATATATGTGTAGATAATATTTTTTTAGCTTTATTTTGTCCTATAATATATTTATCTAATTTTTTTTTTATTTTTTTAGGTGTATGTTTTTCAATATTTAAAATATATTTATATTTTTCTTTTTTTTTATATAAATTTATTTCATTAAATGTTGTAATACATTCATTGCATATATATGATTTTTTACCAATAATTATTTTTTCAACTTGATTTTTAGATTTTAAACAAAAAGAACAATTTATGTCGTAATCATTATTAATTTTCATATTTTAAATATATTAATTTCTTTTATTAATAACTTTATCTATTATTCCATAATTTAAAGCTTCATTAGCAGATAGAAATTTATCTCTTTCTATATCTTTTGAAATTTTGTTTATATTTTGTTGTGTATTGTTACTTAATAAAAAAATAATTTTTTTTTTTATTTTTAATATTTCTTTTGTATGTATTTCTATATCTGTTACTTGTCCTTGTAAATTTCCTAGTGGTTGGTGGATCATAATTCTGGAATTTGGTAAACTAAATCTTTTTTTTTTTTTTCCTGAAGATAAAATAATTGCGGCCATGGAACATGCTTGACCGATACATATTGTATTTACATCTGGTTTAATAAAATTCATAGTGTCATATATTGACATACCTGATGTTATTATGCCTCCTGGTGAATTTATATATAAATAAATATCTTTTTTATAATTTTTAGATTCTAAATATAATAATTGAGTAATTATATTATTAGATAAAATATCATCTATATAACCTGTTAAAAAAATTATTCTATTATTTAAAAGTTTATTAAATAAATTTATATATTTGTAATTATAGTTTTCTTCCATATATTATATTAATTTAATTATTAAAAATTTTATCTAAAATATTGTTTATTAATTTATAACTATTATTAAATCCAAATTTTTTAGCTAATTTTATACTTTCATTTATTACTACTTTATAAGGTATTTTTTTATTTATTTTTAATTCATATGTAGCAATACTAAGTATAAAAAATTCTATTTTTCCTATATATGTTTCTTTGAATTTTAAAGATGAGTAAATTTTTTTTTTTATATATTTTTTGTTTTTTTTAGTTCCATTTAAAATTTTATATAAATAATATATATTTATATTATTTAGTATTTTAGGATTAATTAATTTTAATTCTTTGATTTTTTTTTTTATGTTTTTATTTTTAGAAATTTTACAAGAATACATTATTTGTAATGCTAATTCTCTAGTATTTTTATTTTTTTTAAAAATCAATTTTATATCCTTTATTAAATTTTATTTATTATTACGAAATATAATTCTACCTTTGTTAATATCATAAGGAGTTAATTCTACTGTTACTTTGTCTCCAGTTAATATTCTGATATAATTTTTTCTCATTTTACCAGATATATGTCCTATAATTATATGCCCATTATCTAATTTAATTTTAAACATAGTATTTGGTAATGTTTCTATTATTATTCCTTGTATTTCAATATTTTTTTCTTTTATCATATTAAATTTTATTTAATTTTTTCTTCTAAATATTTTTGTACTTCTATAGCAGCTATACATCCAGATGCTGAAGAAGTTATTGCTTGTTTAAAATTATTATTTATTACATCTCCAGCAGCAAATATACCTTTTATATTAGTCATAGATTTATATTTTGAGTTTTTATAATTTGTTATTATATATCCTTGTTTATCTAAATTTATTTTGTTTCTGAATATTTTTGTATTTGGAATATATCCTATTGCTATAAATAATCCATCTATTTTAATTTTTTTTTTTATATCATTTTTATAATTTTTTATTTTTATACTATTTAAATTTTTTTTTTTTTTATATATTTTTATTATTTTATAATTTTTATAAAAAATTATTTTTTTTTTTTTTATTTTTTTATTTATTTTATTTATTAAAAATTTTTCTGATGTTAAATTTCTTCTGTGTATTAAATATATTTTATTAACTATTTTAGATAAATATAATGCTTCTTCTGAAGCAGTATTTCCACCACCTACTATAGCAATATTTTTTTTTTTATATAATAATCCATCACATATTGAACATGTTGAAATTCCTTTGCCATATAAATTATTTTCATTATCTAAATTTAATTTTCTAGGTATACATCCAGTAGCTATTATTAATGTTATACAATAATATTTTTTATTTTTACCTATTAAAATAATTATTTTATTATTATATTTTATGTCAGTTATAGTATCATAAATTATTTTAGTATTAAATTTTATAGACTGTTTTTTCATATTCTTAATTAATTTTATTCCTTTTATTCCTTTATATTCTCCAGGTCAATTTTCTATTTTATTTGATTTTGTTATTTGACTATCTTGTTCGTATTTTGTAATTAATACCGGATTAAGATTATATCTACTAGCATATATAGAAGATGTATATCCTGCGGGTCCTGAACCTATAATTATAAGTTTTTCTATTTTTTTCATATTTATTTGATATTATATTATAATTATGTACCAATAAAATATAGTATAATTATACTACTGGTTTTAAAAATTTATAGTATATAATTAATAATTAGTATTTAAATTTTAATAAGTAGTAATTTTATGTTAGATATAAAATTTTTGTTAGATAATTATAATAACTTATCTAAACGATTAAATAATCGTATTTCGTATTTAAATATTGAAAAAATATTTTATTTATTTTGTAAAAAAAAAAAAATTAAATTTGAAATAGAATTATTACAATTTAAACGTAATTTTTTTACTAAAAAATTTTTTCTTTTTTCAAAATATGATGTTTTTTTTTTAAAAAAAATTATTAGTTTTTTTAAAATTAATATAAAATTTAAAAAAAAAATTTTAGATAAAATATCTTTAATTTTTCAAAAAATATTATTAAGTATACCTAATATTCCTGATGAAAATGTTCCATCAGGTAAATTAGATTCAGATAATAAAATAATTTTGAATTGAGGTGTTATAAAAGATATTAAAAAAAAAATTATAGATCATATAAAAATTGGTAAATTAACTGGTAATTTAAATTTTTTTGATTCTTCTAATATAAGTGGTTCTGGTTTTGTAATTATGAAAAATAATATTGCTCTATTATATAGAGCTATATCACAATTTATGTTAGATTTTCATACTAAAAAAAATTCTTATTCTGAAGTTTATGTTCCTTATATTGTGAATATAAATTCTTTATATGGTGCAGCACAATTACCAAAATTTTATAAAGATATATTTTATGTAAATTCTAAAAGAGAACAAGATACTCAATATGCTTTAATACCTACGTCTGAAGTTTCTTTAATAAATTTATTTAAAAATAAAATTTTAAATGAAAATGATTTACCTGTTAAATTAGTTTCTAATACTCCATGTTTTAGATCTGAGTCTAAATCTTATGGAAAAAATAATAGAGGTTTAATAAGATTAAAACAATTTGATAAGGTGGAATTAATACAGATTATTAAACCCCAAAATTCTATGTTAGCTTTAGAAGAATTAACTAATTCAGCTGAAAATATACTTAGAATGTTGAATTTACCTTATCGTAAAGTATTATTATGTAGTGAATTAATGAGTTTTAGTTCTTGTAAAACATATGATTTAGAAGTTTGATCTCCTTTAGATAAATCTTATATTGAGGTTTCTTCTTGTTCTAATACATGAGATTTTCAGTCTAGAAGAATTAATATTCGTTATAAAAATATTGAATTAAAAAAAAATATTTTTGTACATATTATAAATGGTTCTGGTTTAGCTGTAGGTAGAATATTAATGTTAATATTGGAAAATTTTCAAATTAAAACAGGAATAATAAAAATTCCAGATGTTTTATTGAGTTATATGAATGGTTTAAAATTTATTAAGTTTAGTGATTAGTTTTATATGTTTAGAAAATTTTCAGTCGCTCCTTTATACAATTATACAGATAGACATTGTAGATATTTTTATAGTCTTTTAAGTAATAATATAAAATTATATACAGGTATGGTATGTTCTTCTTCTTTTTTACGTAGATATAAATTTAATTATTTATGGTCTAATGATATTATAAATGTACCTGTAGTAATACAATTTATTGGTAATAATTATCATAATTTATATAAATCAGCAAAATTGGCTAAAAAATTAAATTTTTCTGAAATAAATTTTAATTTAGGTTGTCCCTCTAGAAGTTCTTATTTTGGAAAAATAGGTTTTTATTTAATGTCTAATATTAGTAATGTTATAAAATGTATTAATTCTTTAATTTTAGGATCAGATAATATTAAAGTTTCTATAAAACATAGATTAAGTTGTTATTGTTATAGTAGTTTATTGGATTTTATTGGTAAAATTTCTTTATTTACTAAGTGTAGTGATTTTATTATTCATCCTAGACATATATTAAAAGATAATTTTTCTACTAAATTAAATTTAAAGTTACCTTTGTATTATGATTGAGTTTATAAATTAAAGAAAGATTTACCTTATTTAAATATTATAATTAATGGTAATATAAATAATATAAAAGATGTAGATAATCATTTAAAATATGTTGATGGTGTTATGATGGGTAGAAAGATTTATTCTAATCCTTTAATATTATTTGATATAGATAAATATATTAAAAAAAAGAATAATTTGTTTAATAAAAGAATGAATTTTTTTTTAAATAATAAAGTTAATCCTAAAATAAGAATTGTATTTTTAAAATTATATTTATATATTTGTAAACAAATTAATTTATATAATATTAATCCTTGAAATGTATTAAAACATGTGGTAAATATTTTTAAAGGTGTTAAAAATTCTTCTTTATTTAGAAAAAGATTGGTGCAATCTTCTTATAATTTTAAATATTTTTATTATTTTTATAATTTCGAAAATTTTTTATATAAAGAATTTATTTAGTTTTTTTTTAAAAACATATTTCTACTACCTTTAAAGTAAGGTATAATAATTTTTTTTTTTTTATTTTTTGAAAATTTATTATTTTTAATATTTTTTTTGTATATATTAAAATAACCAAAATTTTTTATTTTAATTTTTTTTTTATTAATATATTTTTCTAAAAAAATAATAAATTTTTTTATAATTAAAAGAATTTTTTTTTAGATATTTTATTTTTAGTATTAATATTTATTATTTTTATTAAATAATTTAAATTTATTTTCATTATTTTATTTTTGCTATTTTAAATGCTTCTACCATTGTATTAAAACAATTATTATGAGTAGTTTTTTTAAATCTATCTTTTTTATTTTTTATATATATATGTAAATTAAGCGATCTGTTTTTAAAATCTATACTAATAATTTTAGTTTTTATCTTATCATTTATTTTTATTTTATTTTTTAATTTATCAGAACATTTTATATATCCTTTTATACCTTCTTTAGTTAATGTTTTAATATTATTTTTTTTAAATTTAATTATTTTTACTTTTAATAAAGTATTTTTTTTCTGTATTTCAGTATATTTGTTTATAGGATCTTCAATGAGTTGTTTTATACCTAAAGAAATTCTTTCTTTTTCAGTATCTATTTGTAATATTAATACTTTAATTTTTTCTCCTTTTTGATATGTATTTTTAATATTATTTTGTTTATTTCATGATATATCTGATGTGCGCACTAAACCGTTAATATCTTTTTTAATGTTTACAAATATACCAAAATCAGTTATTGATTTTATAGTACCTGTTATAATGTCATTTTTATTATATTTTTTTATAAAATTTATTCATTGATTAGGTTTACATTGTTTTATACCTAAAGATATTCTACGTTTTTCTTGATCTATATTTAATATTATAGCTTCTATTGATTCACCTATATTAAATATTTTAAATGGATTTATGTTTTTGTTTTTTCAATCTATTTCTGATATATGTGCTAAACCTTCTATACCTTCTTCTATTTCTATAAAACATCCATAATCGGTTAAATTAGTAATTTTTCCTTTTATTTTACTTTTTAAAGGATATTTATAATTTATATTTTCCCATGGGTCTTTACTGAGTTGTTTTAATCCTAAAGATACTCTTATATTTATTTTATCAAATTTAATAATTTTAACATTTATTTTTTCCCCAATTTTTAATATTTCATTAGGGTGTTTTACTCTTTTTCATGCTATATCTGTAATATGTAATAATCCATCTAAACCACCTAAATCTATAAATGCTCCATAATCTGTAATATTTTTTACTATTCCTTCTATTATTAATCCTTCATAAATATTTTTAATTAATTTTTCTCTTTCAGAATTGTTTTCACTTAATATCACAGCTTTTCTAGAAATAACTATATTATTATTATTTTTATCTAATTTTATTATTTTAAATTCTAATTTTTTTTTCTCTAATTCTGAAAAATCTTTAATTGGTTTTATATCTACTAAAGATCCTGGTAGAAAAGCTTTTATTCCGTTGATGTCTACAGTTAGACCGCCCTTTACTTTTCCGTTTATAATACCTTTTATAATTAATGATTTTTTATAAGATTTTTCTATATTTAGTCATGATTTATATTTTTGTGCTTTTTCTCTAGATAAAATAGTTTCTCCATATCCTCCGGAAATATGATCTACTAAAACTTCTATATTATCATTTACTTTGATATTTATTTTACCTTTAGAATTTTTAAATTGTTCTATAGGTATATAGGACTCTGATTTTAATCCAGAATCTATAACTACGTTTTTATGATCTATATCTATTATTTTACCTTTAATTATAGAACCTTGTTTAATATTTTTTTTTTTAATTGATTTTTTAAATAGTTTTCCAAATATTTCAGTCATTTTTTTATTAAAGTAATAAATATTGAAATTATTTTTTTAAAAAGGAATGTCATCAAAATCTATTGATAAATCTTCAGATTTATTTTTAATATTTTCTTTTTTTTTGTTTTTTATGTTTTTTTTGATATTATTTTTGTTAAAATTATTTTTTTTATTTTTTTTTGTTCCTAACATTTGCATTGTTCCGTTCATATTTACTACTATTTCTGTAGTGTATCTGTCATTTCCGTTTTTATCTTGTCATTTTCTAGTTTTTAATGATCCTTCTATATATATTTGTGAGCCTTTTTGTAAATATTCTGCTGCTATTTCCGCTAATTTTCCGAATATAACTATTTTATGTCATTCTGTTTTTTCTTTATTTTCTCCTGTATTTTTATCTTTTCATATTTCTGAAGTAGCTAAATTTAAATTTGTTACTGTATTTCCGTTAGATGTATATCTTATTTCAGGATTTTGTCCTAAATTACCTATTAATATTACTTTATTAATTCCTTTACTTGCCATATATTATATTAAAAATTATTTTGTAAATAAATTTTATTATAAATTAAATATATATAAAAATATATATACTTTTATATTTTAATTTTTATTTTAAAGAAATTAGTATTTATTTGATGCATAGTTATCGAATCTAGATATTTTACCATTAAATACTAAATGTATTGTTCCTGTAGGACCATTACGTTGTTTACCGATAATAATTTCTGCTATTCCCTTCATATCTGAATTATCATTATATACTTCATCTCTATATATAAACATTATTAAATCTGCATCTTGTTCTATAGATCCAGATTCTCTTAAATCTGAATTAACTGGTCTTTTATCTATTCTTTGCTCAGAAAGTCTATTTAGTTGTGATAAGGCTATTATTGGTATTTTTAATTCTTTAGCTAAAAATTTTAATGATCTAGATATATCAGCTATTTCTAAAGCACGATTATCTAAATATGATGATGATTTCATTAATTGCAAATAATCTATCATAACTATACTTAATCCTTTATTTTCTTTATATATTTTTCTAGTTCTAGATCTTACGTCTGTAGGTGTTAATGTACATGAATCATCTATAAATATATTTTTTTTTTTTTTAAGTATATTTATAGTACTAGATATTCTTTCTCAATCTTTATGATTTAAATTACCTGTTTTAATTTTATTTTGGTTTACTCTTGATAAAGAAGATATTATTCTTATTAAAATTTGTTCTGATGGCATTTCTAAACTGAATATTAATACTGGTTTTTTTTGTGACATTGCTATATTTTCACATATATTCATAGCAAAAGTAGTTTTACCCATGGATGGTCTAGCAGCTATAATAATTAAATCCGATTTTTGTAATCCAAATGTTTTTTTATTTAAATCAATATATCCTGTATCTATACCTGTAATTTCTTCACTTGGATTAGTATATAATTGTTTAATTTTTTTTTTAGTTTTTTTTATTATATCAGATATATTTTTTGGTCCAGATGTTTTATTAAGTTCATTTTCTGATATTTTAAATATTTTTGATTCTGCAATATCTATTAAATCTTTACTATTTTTTCCTTTTAAATTAAAACTTGTTATAATTATTTCATTAGCTGTTTTTATTATTTTTCTAATTATTGATTTTTCTTTTATTATTTTAGCATGATGTATTATGTTTGTTATATTTAATATATTTTGAGAAATTTGTACTAAGTAGTTAAATCCACCAATTAATTTTAAATATTTATTTTTTTTTAATGATTCAGAAAGTGTAATTAAATCTATAGGTTTATATGATTCAGATAAATTTTGCATTTCTAAAAAAATTATTTGGTGTGATTTTTGAAAAAAATCTTTATAATTTATTATTTCATAGATATTATCTCATTTATCGTTATCTAACATTAATCCGCCTATTACAGATTGTTCTGCTTCTATAGAATATGGAGGTATTTTGTAGGAATTAAATTCTATATTGTTATTTATATCTTTCATATTTTTAAAATAAATTCAGTTATTTTATAATATTTTATTATAAATATGATTATTATACCTTAATATTATTAATTTGGATAAAATTATGTTACCTATAAGTATATATATACATATACCATTTTGTTTTAGTAAATGTCCTTATTGTTCTTTTTTAAGTTTTACTGATTTTAAAAATATTAATGTTAAAAAATATATTTTAAATATAATTAAAGATTTTAAAAGATATTATTTTTTAAAAGATTATAAAAGATATATTACTAGTATTTATATAGGTGGTGGAACTCCTAATATTTTAAGTATTAAAGATATTAATTTTTTATTGGAAAATATTTTTTTAAATTTTTTATGTAAAAAAAATATAGAAATTACTCTAGAAGTTAATATTATTAATTTAGATTTTAAAAGTATATTAAATTATTCTAAAATAGGTATTAATAGATTATCTATAGGAGTGCAAAGTTTTAATAATAATATATTAAAATATATCGGAAGAAATTATTCTTGTGAATATATATATAAAACAATTAATATTGTTAAATGTTATTTTGAAAATTTTAATGTAGATTTAATATATGGTTTTCCTAATCAAACTTTTCAAAATGCTATTAAAGATATAAAATGTATTATTGAATTAAACATTCCTCATTTATCTTGATATGAACTTATAATTAAAAAACATACTAAATTTTATAGTAATTTAAATAATTATGATTATTATAAAATAGAAAAAATTTTTTTTAAGGGAAGTAAAATTCTTCAAAAAAATGGTTATTTTCAATACGAGATTTCTTCTTATGTAAAAAAAAAAAAATATTTTTGTTTACATAATATTAATTATTGACGTTTTGGTGATTATTTGGGTTTTGGATGTGGAGCACATAGTAAAATAACTACATTAAATTATAAATATATATATAGAGTAATAAAAGTTAAAAATATTATAGAATATATGGAAGGTAAATATATTAAAAAAATAAAAATTTTATCGGAGAAAGATATTATAGCTGAATATTTCATATGTAGATTAAGATTATTAATTCCATTTTATATTTCTGATTTTGTTTTTTATACTGGATTAAAATTTAGTTTTATAAAAAATAAAATTTATTTAGCAATTAAAAAGAAATATTTATTTTTTTTAAATAAAAAAAAAATTTTTTTTTTAACTAAAAAAGGTTTTTTATTTTTAAATAATTGTTTAGAGATTTTTTGTTAAATTTTATTTTTTAAAAAATAATTGATATTTTATATTTTGTGTAGTTTTTTTTCTATATAATATTCATTTTTCAGGAATATTGAGTAATTTATTTTTTTTATATGTTTCTATATATATAAAAGATTTTTTTTTTAATAAATTATTTTCATTTATTAATTTAATAACTAAATTAATATTATTATTTTTATATGGTGGATCTATAAATATTAAGTTAAATTTTTTTTTTATTTTTTTTTTTAACCATTTTAATATATTAATATTTATAATAGAATATTTTTTTTTTTTAATTTTATTAAAGTTATTTTTTATATTTTTATAAATTTTATATTTTTTTTCTATTAGTGTTACATGTAGGGCTCTTCTGGATATAGATTCTAGACTTAAAATACCACTACCAGCAAAACAATCTAAACATATGGAATTTTTTATAAATGGGTTTAATCAATCGAATAAAGTTTTCCTTATAGTAACTAAAGTTGGTTTGATATTTTTATCTTTTAATATTTTAACTTTTATACCTTTAAATTTTCCGCTTATTATTTTTATATAATTTTTATTTTTCATATTTATATTTAAAATTTAATATAAATTAATTTTTATTTTTTATATTATAGTTTATAATATTATAAGTTGTGTTTTATGATTTTATTTTTATTAATAATTTTATATGGAAGTTAATATTACTAATTTTAAAATATTTAATTTAGGTAGATTAAGTTCTTATATATATAAAGTAAATTCTTGGCCGATTTTATCTTTAGAAAAAGAATATCAGTTAACTAATCGTTTTTATTATTATGGTGATTTAGATTCTGCTAAAGAATTAATTCTTTATCATTTACGTTTTGTTGTACATATTGCTAAAAATTATTCTGGATATGGTTTACCTCAGGCGGATTTAATACAGGAGGGAAATATTGGTTTAATGAAAGCAGTTAAAAAATTTAATCCTTTTTATGGAGTTAGAGTTATATCTTTTGCTGTTTACTGAATTAAATCTGAAATATATGAATTTATTTTAAAAAATTGAAAAATTGTTAAGATTGCCACTACTAAATCTCAAAGGAAATTATTTTTTAATTTAAGAAAAGTTAAAAAAAAAATAGGTTGATTTAATAATAAAGAAATTAATTTTGTTGCTCGTAAATTTAGTGTATCTCGAAAAGATGTTAGAGAAATGGAATCTCGTATGTTTACTAAGGATTTAATTATTGATAAAAAAATTAATTATTATGATTCTTTTTTAGATTATAATTTATGGGAAAAATGTAATAATTTTGCTTATAATTTTGAAAAAATAAATTGAGAGAAATATAATATTAGAAAGTTAAAAAAATCTTTAAATTATTTAGATAATAGAAGTAAGGATATTATAAAATCTAGATGATTATATAATAATAAAAAAACTACTTTAAAGAAATTAGCATTATATTATAATGTTTCAGCAGAAAGAATACGTCAATTAGAAAAGAATGCTATGAAAAAATTAAGATTAATATTAGAAAATAATTAATTTTATTTAATTAAAAATATTTTATTTATAGGTTTATTGTGACTACTATATTAAGTGTAAGAAAAAAAAATTTGGTTGTTATGGGTGGTGATGGTCAAGCTACTTTTGGTAATACAATTATGAAAAGTAATGTACGTAAAGTTCGTAAACTTTATTATAATAAAATTCTTGCTGGTTTTGCGGGAGGTACTGCTGATGCATTTACTTTATTTGAATATTTTGAAAAGAAATTAGAGATGTATCAAGGACATGTTATTAAATCCGCAGTTGAATTAGCTAAAGATTGAAGAACAGATAATAATTTAAGAAAATTGGAAGCTTTATTAGCTATTACTGATATTAAACATTCATTAATTATTACTGGTAGTGGAGATATTATTCAACCCGAAAATAATTTAATTGCTATTGGTAGTGGTGGATCTTATGCTTTAGCTTCTGCTAGAGCATTATTAGAAAATACTGATCTTGATGCTTGTAGTGTAGTAAAAAAATCTTTGTCTATATCTGCAGATATATGTTTATATACAAATCATATTTTTACTATTAAAAAATTAGATTGTTAATTACTTAAATTTGATATTGAAGGTATTTATTATGTACACTGAACTTACTCCTCAAGAAATTGTATATGAATTAAATAAATTTATTATAGGTCAAGATGATGCTAAAAAAGCAGTTGCTATAGCATTAAGAAATAGATGGCGTAGAATGCAATTAAGTGATGATTTTCGTAATGAAATTACTCCTAAAAATATATTAATGATAGGTCCTACAGGAGTTGGAAAAACGGAAATTGCTCGTAGATTGGCTAAATTAAGTAATTCTCCTTTTATAAAAGTCGAAGCAACTAAATTTACTGAGGTTGGATATGTAGGTAAAGAAGTAGATTCTATAATAAGAGATTTATTAGATTATGCTATTAAAATGATTAAAATGCAATCTATAAAAATTAACATATGTAAAGCAAAAAAAATTGCTGAAGATCGTATTGTAAATATAT
Organism: Candidatus Stammera capleta; assembly: GCA_036689465.1. Classification (GTDB taxonomy): domain Bacteria; phylum Pseudomonadota; class Gammaproteobacteria; order Enterobacterales; family Enterobacteriaceae; genus Stammera; species Stammera capleta_AP. The sequence continues at coordinate 107,507 of CP144833.1, forward strand.
TATTATCTAATAACAAAGATATAGATAAAAAAAAAGATTATAGTAAATATAAAATTACTAAAAATTTATTATTTAATCAATTACATAATGGTATGTTAGATAATAATATAATAGAAATTAATATTACTTCTCCTACTTTTGGTATTGAAATTATGTCTCCTCCAGGTATGGAAGAAATGACTAATCAATTACAGTCTATATTTCAAAATATTAGTAGTCAAAAAAAAAAAGTTCGTAGATTAAAAGTTAAAGATGCTGTAAAATTATTAATTGAAGAAGAATCAGCTAAATTAATAAATTTTGATAATTTAAAACGTAAAGCTATAGATTTAGTAGAACAACAAGGTATAGTATTTATAGATGAAATAGATAAAGTTTGTAAAAGAGGAGAATCTTCTTCAGATTCTGGTATTTCTAGAGAAGGTGTACAGAGAGATTTATTACCATTAGTAGAGGGATGTACAGTATCAACTAAATATGGTGTAGTAAAAACAGATTACATTTTATTTATTGCATCTGGATCATTTCAATTTTGTAACCCTAATGATTTAATTCCGGAGTTACAGGGTAGATTACCAATTAAAGTAGAATTAAAAGCATTAACGTCTTATGATTTTGAAAGAATATTAGTTGAACCTGATATTTCTATTACTTCTCAATATAAAGCTTTATTAGATGTTGAAGGGGTCGAAATAGTATTTACTAAAGATGGTATTAAATCTTTAGCTGATATTTCTTGAAAAATTAATGAGAATGCAGAAAATATAGGAGCTAGAAGGTTGCACACAATTTTAGAAAAATTAATGGAAGATATATCTTATAGAGCAAATGAATATAAAGGTAAATCTGTTTTAATAGATTCTAATTATGTTAAAAGTAAATTAGATAGTTTGTATGTTGATGAAGATTTAAGTAAGTTTATATTATAGTTTTATTTTTGACATTTTGGGCAAAAATATAAATTTCTTCCGTATTTTTTTATTTTTTTTATTATGTTATTACATATAGAACATTTTTTATTATATTTTTGATAAACTTTAAGTTTATTTTGAAAAAAACCATAATTTTTATTTATATTTTTATAATTTCTAATAGTAGTTCCTTTATAGAATAAAGCTTTTTTTAAAATTATTTTAGTATTTAAAACTAATGTTTTAATTTTTTTATAATCTAAAGTATTAGATTTTTTATATGGTCTAATTTTAGATGCAAATAATATTTCGTTAGCATATATATTCCCTATTCCTGAAATAATTTTATTATTCATAATTAAATTATGAATGCATATTTTTTTTTTTTTAGTTATATTAAATAAATATTTTGCGTTTAATTTTTTTGTTAGTGGTTCTGGTCCTAATTTAGAAATAATATTGTTTATTTTTTTTTTTGAATTAAATATTAATAAATATCCAAATTTTCTTATATCATTATATCTTATAATTTTTTTATTATTTAATATAATATCTCAATGATCATGTTTTTTTTTTTTAATATTATTTATTAATAATATATTACCTGACATACCTAAATGAATAAGTAAATAATAATTATTGGTTTTAATTACTATATATTTAGAATATCTTTTTATATCTAAAATTTTTTGTTTTTTTACTTTTTTTATTTTTTTAGGTATTTTATATTTTAATTTATTATTATATATAATAATTTTAATGATTTTTTTTTTTAAACAATATGTTTTTAATTCCTTTTTAATTGTTTCTACTTCTGGTAATTCAGGCATATTTAAATATTTAAAATTAAAATTACATACATAATAACATATTAATATATAATAATAATATGAATATAAAATATTGAAGTAGAAAAATAGCTATGAAATTAGCTTATAAAGAAGGAATACATTTAAAAAATATTCATTGAATAATAATTTATTATTATAGATTATTTTATTTTAAAAATAAAAGTTTACCTAATATTAGAAATTTATTAAATTATTTAAATTTTAAATATAATAAGAAATATGATAGTATTTTTTTATATAATCTTTTTCCTAAAGGAGTTATTAAACAAATTTCTAAAATATCTTGTTTACCTAAAAATGTTCAATGTTTTTAATTATTTTATTCGTTATCATCAATATCTATTTTGAATTTTATCTTGTTTTTTGTTATACGATTAATATCGTCTATATAATTAGATAAATCATTATATGATTTACTAAATATAATAATATTTCAATATTTTTTTTTTATTAATTTGGGTTTAAAAATATTAATTTTTTTGTATTTTTTTAATAATAAATTCATTATTTTATATAAATTATATACATTATTATCTTTTGTATATTTTACTCATAATGAAGATTTATGTACATAAGGTGGATAATTAATTAATTTTCTTTCTTTCAAAATATAATTAATATTTTTTTCATAGTTTTGATATTTCAAAAAGTTATTTAATATATAATTATAAGGATGTTTTGTTAAAAAAATAATTTTTTGTTTTTTATTAATATAATTATTTTCTATAAATATATTATAATTCCTAATAAATTTTTCTAATATTTCATAATTATTAGTATACAATATATAATCTATATTCAATATTATTAAATTAGGTTTGGGTATTTTTTTTTTTGTATTTAATTTATTAGATATTAATATTTGTTGTTTTTTTTTTTTTATATATTTAGAGTTAATTATTTTAGTTTTTGTTAAAGGAAATAATTTATTTATTTTTTTTTTTATTGTTTTAGTTCCTCAACCAAATTTGTAAAATTTATTTTTTTTACATTTTATACATTTTTTAAGATTTTTTTTTTTTTTGCATTTATAACAAATTAATTTATTTTTTTTATATAGTACATATTTAATTTTACATAAATTACATTTTAAAATTAATTTACAATATTTACATATTAGTCATGAATAACCATTTATATTTACTAAAAAAAAAATTTTTTTTTTTTTTTTTATATATTTATTCATAATTTTTATAAGTTTATTTTTAGTAGTAATATCATTTATATTTCAAATTTTTTTTTTAATTTTATATACATTTTTTTTTATTTTTATTTTATTGTATATTTTTTTTTTATTTTTATAGAAACTTTTGATAGATGGTGTTGATGTACCTAATATTATAGGAATATTTTCTATATTAGATCTTAATAAAGCTATATTTTTAGCATTATAGGAAAAATATTTATTTTCTTTATAATATTTGTTATGTTCTTCTTCTATTATAATTAAATTTAATTTAGAAAATGGTGTAAATATAGTTGATCTTGTTCCTAAAATTACTAATATTTTTTTTTGTATAGTTTTTTGTCATATTTTAGTTTTTTCTTTTATATATGTTTTGGAAGTAATTATTTCTATATTAGTAGATATTTTTTTATATATATATTTTTTAATTTTTTTAATTAAATAATTTTCTGGTGCTAAAATTAATGTTTGATAGTTATTTTTAATATTTTTATTAATTATATCAATATAAAATTTTATTCTTTTTTTAAAATTAGTTATTAATAATCATATTTTTTTTTTTGCGTATATATTGTTAATTAATTTTAAATATTTTTTTTTTATTTTAATATTATTATTTTTTTTAACTAATATTTTTTTTTTTATATATTTATTTTTAGTATATTTAGGAATTAATTTAAATATGAGTATATTAAATGATATTTTATAATATTGAGCGCAAATTTTAATTAAATTTAATCATTTTTTATTTATTATTCTTTTTTTATCTATTATTTTTAATATTTTTTTTATTTTAATATTATATTTTTTTTTTTTTTTGTATATATTTGATACTATTCCAATAGTATTTTTATTTTTTAATTGAACTATTACTCTTTTGCCTATATTCAAATTTTTATTTGTTTTTATATAATAAATTAATTTTTTTATGTTTTTAATTGGTAGTATTATTTTAACAATAAACATGTTAATATATATTATTTGTATTATGTAAATGGGGTTTAATTTTATGAAAAAAAATATACATTTAAATATAAATTTATTAAAGGTTTCTTGTTCTTGTGGTAATAATATACAAATATATTCCACTTTAAAAAAAAATTTTAATATAGATGTTTGTTATAAATGTCATTCTTTTTATACTGGTAAACAAAAAATATCTAATTCTAAAGGTAGATTAGATAATCTTAAGAAACGTTTTAGTAAAATTAATTTTTTTATTTCTTAATTTTATTAAATAAATTTTTTATTAATATAAATATTTATTCTTTATTTTTTTTAATTTTAATACCTAAATTATTCATTTTTTTTTCTATATTCTCGTATCCTCTATATATATGATGAATATTTCTTATAGTTGTTATACCATAAGCTACACATCCAGCAATTATTAAGCTTGCACTAGATCGCAAATCTTTTGCATTAATTTTAGAACCAAATATTTTATTAATTCCATAACATATTATTTTATTATTTTTAATTTTTAGTTTTGCCCCCATTTTAATTAGTTCATATACATGATTGAATCTATTTTTAAAAATATTTTCTGTAATAATACTTTTACCTTTAGCTAATATATTTAATATAGTATATTGGGGTTGTAAATCAGTAGGAAATTTAGGATAAGGCAATGTTTTTATATTTACAGCTTTAGGTCTTTTATACATATTTAATTTTATAAAATCATTACCAGTATTAATTTTAGCTCCAGATAGTTTAAGTTTATTTAAAACATTTGTTAATAAATTAGCATATGTGTTATAGCATATAATTTTACCTTTAGATGCTGCTGCAGCTATTAAATATGTACCAGTTTCAATTCTATCAGGAATTATTTTATATGTGCCTCCATGTAAATTTTTAACCCCTAAAATTTTAATAATATTTTTTTGGAGTAAAATTTTAGCTCCTAAATGATTTAAAAAATTTATCGCATCTAATATTTCAGGTTCTCTAGCATAATTTTTAATTATTGTTATTCCTGGTATTAATATAGAAGCTAAAATTATAGTTAAAGTTGCTCCTACACTTATTTTAGGTAAAGTTATACTGTTTGGTATTAGTTTTTTTTTTTTTGTTTCAACAATAATATAATCATTTTTGAATTTTATTTTTGCACCTAATTTTTTAAGTCCATATAAATGTAAATTTATAGGTCTTTTTCCTATATTACATCCTCCTGGAGTATTTATTTTAATTTTACCAAATTTTATTAATATTGGACTTATGAGTCATATTGAAGCCCTAATTTTTTGAATTAATTTTTTAGGAAAATAATTATTTTTTATATTTTTACTATTTATTATTAAATATTCATTATTTTTAATTTTTACCCCCATTTTATTAAATAATTTTAAAGTTATATATATATCTTTAATATTAGGAATATTTTTAAGCTTTATATCTTCATCTACTAATAAAGAAGAAAAAAGTATTGCTAATGCTGAGTTTTTTGATCCAGATATTTTAACATCACCCTCTATTTTAGAGGGGCCATAGATTCTAAATATTTTCATTTTTTTAAAATATTTATTTAATATTATTAATTATATTTAATAATGAAATAAAATTTTTTATTTTTCATGATGATGTACCTATTAATAATCCATTAATATATTTACTTTTAATTATATTATTAATATTTAAATTATTTACTGATCCACCATAAATAATTTTTATTTTACTTATAATATTTTTATCTATAGAAGTAATATATTTAATAATGTATTTATTTATTTTATTTATATGTTCTATATCAGCATTTTTACCTGTTCCTATAGCCCATATAGGTTCATATGCTATGATAGTATTTTTTAATATTTTAATATTATTATTTTTAATTAAATATTTTATTTGTTTTTTACATATTTTTTTACTATTTTTTTTTTCGTATTCTTTAATATTTTCTCCTATGCATATTATAGGAATAAGATTGAATTTTTTAGCTGCAATTATTTTTTTTAATATTATTTTATTATTTTCTTTATGGTATTTTTTTCTTTCTGAATGCCCTATAATTACATACTTAACATTTATATCTTTTAACATTTTACCGGATATTTCTCCTGTATATGATCCTGAAGAATTTTTGTCTATGTTTTGGGATACTAAATATATATTATCTTTTTTAATTATTGAATTTGTATAATATAAATATGGTATAGGTGGAGCTATAAGTATTTTATGTTTTATTTGGTTAATATATTTTTTTAATTTTTTAATATATTTTTTGATATATTTTAAATTACCGTTTAGTTTTAAATTAGCTATAATAATTTTATTATTCATTTTTTATATTTTCGTTTTTTATATTAAAATTATTTTTTATAAATTTTTAATTATGTTATTATTATATATAATAAAATTGTTTTTTATATATATGTTTAAAAAATATTATCCAGCATTCTTAAAAAGAATTAAAAAATTTTTAAATATTCGTAAAAATGGTATTTATATAGATTGTACTTTTGGATGTGGTTTTCATTCTTTAGAAATATTAAAATATTTATGTAGATCAGGTAAATTATTTTCTTTTGATATAGATAAAGAATCTTTGTTTATTAATTCTAAAAAAATATGTGATTCTCGTATTAAAATAATTAATAGTAATTTTTCACGTATAGATTATTATATAAATAATTTAGGTTTAAAAAATAAAATTGATGGTATTATATTTGATTTAGGTTTGTCTCCTTGACAATTGAATAATTATAATAGAGGTTTTTCTTATAATTATAATGGACCTTTAGATATGCGTATGAATCAAAATAATAGTATTTCGGCATCTGATTGACTTAATACTGCTAATATTTATGATATTATAAAAATTTTTAAAAAATATAGTGAAGATTTTTATTCTAAAATAATAGCTAAAAAGATTATTTTTTTTAGAAAGAAAAGAAAAATAAAATTTACATATGATTTAGTTAAAATTATTAAATCAGTAGTAGGTAATAATTGTATTAAATCTCTTGCTAGAATATTTCAATCTATTAGAATATATATTAATAATGAATTAAATTCTTTAATAAATGGTTTAAATTCTGCTTATAATATTTTATCTAAAAAAGGGCGATTAGTAGTTATAAGTTTTCATTCCTTAGAAGATAAAATAGTAAAAAAATTTATTAATGAAAAATCAAGTTTAAACTTGATTCCTGATATACCTTTAACAGAAAAACAAATTAAAGATAATTATAATACTAAAATGATAAATTTAGGTAAATATAAGCCATCTTTAGATGAAATTAATAATAATAATAGAATTAGAAGTGCTATACTTAGAGTAGCAGAAAAAAAATAGGTTAATGTTTTATTTTTTGACAGTGGAGTATTTTTTTGAAAAAAGTTAATTTAAATAAATTATTATTTAGATATTTCGGTTTTATAAAATTACCTAATATATATATATCTGGTATTAAAAATGATAGTCGTTTGGTAAAAAAGGGAAATTTATTTGTTGCCTTTAAAGGTTATACTACTAATGGTAAATATTATATATTTGATGCTGTTTTAAATGGTGCTATATCTGTATTAACTTATTCTTGTATAAATAAATCTTATTATTTGTATAATAATAAATATAAAATTTATATTTTTTATTTAAAAGATTTAGAAAAATATTTGTCTCAGATAGTATCTAAATTTTATGATTATCCAGGTAAGAAATTAGTTTCTTTAGGAGTTACCGGCACTAATGGTAAAACTACTGTAGTAAGTATATGTTCTCAATGAACATATTTATTAGGATATAAAAGTGCTATGTTAAGCACTATAGGTAATGGTTTTTATAATAATTTATATCCTTCTTTAAATACGACTATTTCTTCTGTAGAATTACAATATAAATTAGATTTTTTTAGTAAAAAAAAAACTGATTTTGTTTTTATCGAAGTATCTTCTCATTCTTTAGTGCAACATAGAGTAGAATATGTTTATTTTACTTCTGCTGTATTTACTAATTTATCTTTAGATCATTTAGATTATCATATAAATATGAATAATTATGAGTTGATAAAATTTAAATTATTTACTGAATATAAAATAAAAAATTTAATTATTAATATAGATGATATTATTGGTTATAAATGATTTTATAATTTATTACCTATAGATAATGTTATTCCTGTTACTTTTAATTCTCAATATGTAAAATTATTTAAATATAGATGGATTTATATTAAAAAAATAGAATATTATGGTTTTTTAAAAAAAATTTATTTTTTTTCTTCATGAGGTAACGGGGTAATTAAATTATTTATATTAGGTGATTTTAATATTAGGAATTTTTTTCTTAGTTTTGTTTCTTTATTATCTTTTGGTATATGTATAAAAGATTTAGTTAGTAGTAGTAAATATTTAACTCTTCCTAAGGGGCGCTTGGAATTATTTAGAAATAAAAATAAACCTTTAGTAATAATAGATTATGCTCATACCCCGGAAGCATTTAAAAGAGTTTTATTGGAATCTAAAAAATATTGTATAAAAAAATTATGATGTGTTTTCGGATGTACAGGTAATAGAGATAGAAGTAAAAGACCTATTATGGGTAGTATAGCAAAAAAATATTCTGATTTTGTTATCATTACTAATGATGATGTTTATTCAGAAAATGAAATTAATATTTTGAATGATATTAAATTAGGTATAAATAATTTTAATAATGTATTTATTATTTTAGATCGTATTTTAGCAATAAAATTTGCTATTGAAAATTCATCTAGATATGATGTTATTTTAGTATCTGGTAAAGGTCATGAAAATTTTCATTTTATTGATAATAAAAAAGTGTATTATTCGGATAAATATTGAGTTACTAAATTATTGGGAATATAAATTATGTTTTTATTAAGTTTATCTAAAATATCTTATATTACTAAATCAATTTTAGTTGGTAAAGATATATATATAAATAATATTTCTGTTGATACTCGTTTAAAAAATATAGAAAATTCTTTATTTATTATTATTAAGGGTAATAATAGTATTGAATATTTATGCAATGAAGCCATTAAGAAAGGGGCATTAGCTATTCTTTCGGAGTATTATTTTTTTATTGATATTCCTCAATTAATAGTAAAAAATTCTTATTTTGCTTTATCTAATATAGTAAGTTGGTTACGTAAGAAAAATAATACTAAATTTATATCTCTAACTGGAACTACGGGTAAAACAACTGTAAAAGAAATTACTTCAAATATATTAAAAAATTCTGGTAAAACTTTATATAATTATTCTAATTGAAATAGTGGATTAGGGGTTTTATATACTTTATTAAATTTATATCAATGTATTTATAAATATTCTGTTTTAGAATTAGGCGCAGATAGTATTAAAGATATAGATTATATTTCTAATATAGTAAAACCAGATATAGTAGGTATTACAAATATTTCTATTTCACATTTAAATAGTTTTAAAAATTTTTTTAATATAGTTAAGTGTAAAGGTAAAATCTTTAAAAATTTATCTTCTTCCGGTTTAATTTTATTAAATCATAATTATTTTTTAAATAAGTTTTGAAAAAAGTATTTTTTAAATAGAGATAAATTTTTTATTTCCTATATACCTATAAGAAAAAGTAATTATATTTCTATATGTAATTATAATATTAATTTATGAGGTAGTAATTTTACTTTAATAACTGATTCTGGAATTATAAATATTTATACTAAATTATTAGGTATACATAATATTTGAAATTGTTTGTTTTCATCAGCTTTATCTTTTTTATCTGGCGCAAATTTAAAAGATATAAAAATAGGTATAGAGAATTTTAATCCTATAAAAGGAAGATTATATCCTATATATTTAAATAAAAATAAACTTATTATAGATGATACTTATAATTCTAATCCTAGATCTTTATATTATAGTATACTTTTTTTAAAAAAATGTTTAGGATATAGAATATTAGTTGTAGGTGATATGGCAGAATTAAATTTTATGTCTTTATATTATCATATAAAGATAGGTAAATTATTAAAAGATTTTTTGTTTGTTGATGAAGTTTTAAGTTTTGGAATAAATAGTTTTTATATTAGTAAATATAGTTTTAAAGGTATACATTTTTTAAATATTAAAAATTTAGTTTTATATTTAAAAAAAATTTTTAAAAATTATAGTGATGTTACCGTTTTAATTAAAGGTTCTCGTTTTTTAGGTATGGAAAAAATAATAAATTTTTTTTAAAATATGGTAAAATTATGTTTTTATTTTTTTTGGTTAATTTTTTTTTAAATATTTTTTTTTTATCTTTAATATTTTCTTTTTTTTTATCTTTCTTAATTATTAAATATTTTTTATATTTTTTTAAAAAATATAAAATATTACAAATGGTACGTAAAAATAATTTAAATAAATTTTTTAAAAAAAAATATATTCCTACTATGGGTGGTATATCGTTTTTTTTAGTGTTTTTATTATCTACATTTATTTGAGTTAATTTTTTAGATATACATATATTAATATTAATTTTATTTTTTGTTTTAAATTTTTGTATTGGATTTTTAGATGATTTTTTGAAAATTTATTTTAAAAATTGTGATGGTTTAACTATATTACAAAAATTTTTTTTACAAAATTTATCTATATTAATTTTTATATATTTGATTGTTTTAAATAATTTATATTTTGATATTAGTGATATTTTTTATATAAAAAATTATTATTATCGTTATTTATATTATTTTTTATGATATTTTTTACTTATATGTAGTATTAATGCAGTTAATTTTACTGATGGTTTAGATGGTTTAGTAATATTTCCATTAATATTAGTTTTTTTATTTTTATTTATAGTTTCTTTATTTAGTTCTAATGTATATATAGCAAATATTTTAAATATTAGATATATATATTATGCTAAAGATTTTGCTTTAATGTGTATTATTATTTTAGGTTCGTGTTTGTCTTTTTTTTATTTTAATTTTTATCCTGCAAAAATTTTTTTAGGTGATACAGGTTCTTTATCGATAGGATCTTTATTAAGTGCTATGTTTATATTGTTACATAAAGAATTTTATTTAATATTAGTAGGTTTTATATTTGTTATTGAATTTATTTCTGTTATTTTGCAGATTTTTTATTTTAAATTTTTTAAAAAACGTTTTTTTTTAATGGCTCCTATACATCATCATTATGAATTAAATAATTTTACTGAAATTAAAATAGTTTCTTTTTTTTGAATTATTTCTTTAATTTCTTTTTTTTTATCTATTTTATTTTTTTTTTCGAGTATATTATAAATGTTAAGTTATAGTAATAAAAATATTGTTATTTTAGGTGCTGGTATTACAGGTATTTCATGTGTAAATTTTTTTATTTCTTTAAATATTTATCCTAAATTAATAGATATAAATTATGTAAATCATAAGTTAATCCCTGAGGGAATAGAATATTGTTTTGGTTATTTAAATGAATCTTGAATATTAAATTCTGATCTTATAATTGTTAGTCCTGGTGTTAATATTTGGAATAATTATTTGTTAATGAAGGCTAAAAAATATGGTATAGAAATAATTAATGATATTGAAATATTTTGCAGGGAAGTTAATTCTTCTATTATTGCCGTTACTGGAACTAATGGTAAAAGCACTGTAGTATCATTATTATTTAAGATTTGTAAATCTAGTAATATAAAGGTTTCTTTAGGAGGTAATATAGGAATTCCAGTTTTAGATTTATTAAGCAAAAAAAGTGATATATATATACTTGAGCTTTCTAGTTTTCAATTAGAACATGTTTATTCTTTAAAAACTATGTGTTCTGTTGTTTTAAACATTAGTATAGATCATTTTGATAGATATATTAATGGTATACATGATTATATATTTAGTAAATGAAATATATTTCGTAATTCTAAATATTGTATTGTTAATATGGATGATAAATTTACTATTCCTAATAATTATTATGAAAAAAAAATTATTACTTTTGGTACTAGTAAAGCTAAATATCATATTGACTTTTATAAAAATAATATTTTTTTAAGTAAAAACTTTTGTAGAATTATTAATATAAAAGATATTTTTTTAACTGGTTGATTTAATTATTTAAATTTTTTAGTAGTAATATTAATTTCAGATATTTTAAAGATAAAAAGAAATATAATGTTAAATATTATATCTAATTTTCGTGGTTTACCACATAGATTTCATATAATTAGTAATAATAATGGTATTTTATGAATTAATGATTCTAAATCTACAAATGTTAATAGTACTATAACAGCTTTAAGTAATTTATTATATGTAAATGGTATAATTTGACTTTTATTAGGTGGTGATAGTAAATTAGTAGATTTTGATATTTTTTTAAAACCTCATTTATTATTATATAGAAATTTATTTATTTGTTGTTATGGTAGAAGTAAAAATATTTTATATAATTTATTACCTGATATTTCTAAAAAATTTAATTATTTAAATGAGGCTGTATTATATATTACTAATAATGTAAAATTTGGTGATGTAGTGTTATTATCTCCAGCTTGTTCAAGTTTAGATCAATATTTAAGTTATAAAGAAAGAGGTGAGGAATTTGAATTTTTAGTAAAAAAATATGAATTATTAAAAGCTAAAGGTACATAATATGTATATACATCGTTTAATGATAGTAACTGGTGGTACTGGAGGACATATTTTTCCAGGTTTAGTTATTTCTAAATATTTTGAAAAAAAGGGTTGTTTAATAAAATGAATAGGTAGTTCTAATAGATTAGAAAAAATTTTAGTTCCTAAATATGGTTTTGATATTAATTTTATTGATATACCAAAAGTTTCAAATTGGAATTATTTTTTAAATATATTTAAATTTTTGAAAAATATTTATTTAATTATTAAAATAATGAAAAAATGAAAACCAGATTTAGTTTTAGGTTTTGGAGGTTATATTTCATTTTATGGTATATTATCTGCTTGATTATGTGGAATTACTACTATGATACATGAGCAAAATGCTATTTTAGGGTTGTCTAATAAATATTTATATTATTTATCAGATATAGTTGTTCAAGCTTTTCCTAATACATTTAATATTAATGTTCCTGTGGTAGGTAATCCAATAAGAAAAGAAATATTATCTATCCCTAAACCAGAAATTAGATTATTAAAACGTAAAGGAAATATAAATATATTAATATTAGGTGGAAGTCAAGGTTCTTGTATTATAAATAATGTAATATTGGATTTATTAGAAATATTAACTAATAAAAAATTTTTTTTTTTACATCAAGTAGGTTATGTAAATTATAAAAATTATATTAATAATAAAAAATATAAAAGATTTAGTAATTATAAAGTTGTTGATTTTATAGATAAAATAGAAAAAGCTTATTATTGATGTGATTTAGTAATTTCTAGGTCTGGAGCTTTAACAGTTAGTGAAATAAGTTCTGTGGGTATTCCTGCAATATTTATACCTTATGTGCATAAAGATAATCAACAATATTTAAATGCTAAATTTTTACAGCAATATGGAGCCTCAATTATCATTGAGGAGCATAATTTGAATGCTATATTATTGAAGAATATTATTTTAGATTTAAATAGAAAAAAATTATTTGATATGGCTAATATAGCTTATATTAATAGTGTTAAACATCCTAATAAAAAATTTGTTAATGAGATTTATAATTTTTAATTTTTAGTTTATTAATAATATGAATAATGATTTTGATTTTAGTAATATTTTTTTAAATATTAATAAAAGTAATTTTATAATACATTTTGTAGGTATAGGTGGATGTGGTATGTCAAGTATTGCGGAATTTTTATTTTTATCTGGTTATAAAATTACTGGTTCGGATATTAAATTAAGTAGTAAAATAAAATATTTATCTTCTTTAGGTGTTAAAATTTATAATTATCATTCAAAAAAAAATATTATAAACGTTAATTTAGTAGTTTATTCTTCTGCAATAAATTTGGATAATCCTGAAATTTTAAGTGCATATTTTTATAATATTCCGGTTGTTAAAAGAATAGAAATATTAAATCAATTAGCAAAATTTTTTTTTTCTATTACTGTTATTGGTAGTCATGGGAAAACTACTACTACTTCATTAATTTTTGATATTTTATTTTCGCATAATTTAAAAATAAATTGTATAAATGGAGGTGTAATAAAATCCATAAATTCTAATATTTATCTTAGTAATAGTAAATATTTATTATTAGAAATTGATGAAAGTGATGGTTTTTTTTTAAATTTTTCTCCTTCTATAGTATTATTAACTAATATAGATACTGATCATATAAATAATTATGGTGGTAATATAGATAATTTAATTAATTCTTTTGTTACTTATTTAAAGAATGTTCCTTTTTATGGTTTTATTATTGCTTGTATAGATAATATTATAGTAAGAAATATATTTAAAAATAATTTCTTTCAATGTAAAATTATAACTTATGGTTTTAGTAGTGATTCTAATTATAAAATTACTAATTTTGTTCAAAAAAAACAAAAAAGTTTTTTTAATTTATCATTAAATAATAGAATAAATATAGATTTAGTTTTGAATATGTTTGGTGAGTATAATGTTTTAAATTCTGTAGCTGCTATAAGTTTATTAGATAATTTTAAAAAAATTGATTTTTCTATTTTAAAAAAAAAACTTTTTAAATTTAAAGGTGTTGTACGTAGATCTGAATATATTGGAAAATTTTTTATTAATATCAATAATAATTTTTTTAAAAATATATTAATTTTCAATGATTATGGTCATCATCCTACCGAAATAAAATTAAATTTATTTTCTATTAAAGAAATTTATATTAATAGAAGAATAATAATGATTTTTCAACCCCATAGATATAGTAGAACATTTTATTTATTAAATGAATTTATTAATATTTTATCTAAAGTTGATATTTTATTTTTATTAGATATTTATTCTGCTTATGAAAATATATTATCTAATTTTAGTAGTTGTAATATTGCTTCTGGAATATATGATTTTTGGGGTTTAGTAAATTTTTTATATATTAAAAATAGAAAAAATATTTTTTTTTATTTAATTAATACTTTAAAGGATAATGATATTATCATATTTCAAGGTGCTGGAGATATAAATTTAGTATTAGATGATTTCTATTTCAAATATTTAAAATAAAATTTTTATGAAAATTAAAAATATAGCTGTTTTTTTAGGTGGTAATTCTAGTGAAAGAGAAATTTCTTTAAAATCTGGGTATACTATTGTTAAATCTTTGTTAGAAATGGGTTACAATGTTTATCCTATTGATATGAAATATTTTTCTTTAAATTTTTTTTTAAAAAAATCTTTTGATAAAGTATTTATTTCTTTACATGGTAAAGGTGGTGAGGATGGTACTATTCAAGGATTATTAAATTTTTTAAATATTTCCTATACGGGAAGTGGTGTTTTAACTTCTTCTATTGCTATAAATAAATTTTTAACTAAATTAGTAGTACGTTATTTAGATATTAATATAATACCTGGTTTATTAATTGATAAATATATATATAAAAAATATTGTTTATTTAATAAATTTGATGATTATTTTTGTGAAAAAATATTTAATAATTTTGGTATTCCTGTTTTAGTAAAACCTAACTATTTGGGTTCTAGTATAGGTATTAAAGTTATAGATAATATTAAAGACTTAAAATTATATTTATATAATTCTTATAAAAAATTTGGTGATATTTTAATAGAAAAATATATATATGGTAAAGAATATACAGTAAGTATGTTAGACGGTATAGTTCTACCAATTTTAAAGATTAAACATAAAAATATTTTTTATGATTATAATTCCAAATATTTATTAAAAAAAAAATGTTTTAGAACTCATGATTTAAATATTAGTATGGTAAATATAATAAATAAACAATCTTTAGATATATGGAATTTATTAAAATGCAAAGGTAGTATTAGAATAGATTTTTTAATTAGTAAAGATAACAAAATTTGATTTTTAGAAATTAATACTATACCAGGAATGACTAATTCTAGTTTATTACCTTTTTCCGCTAATATTATTGGTATTAATTTTAATGAATTAGTTAAAAAGATTTTATATTCTTAATTTATATTTTTATTTTATTAAAATTATATGTTTAAATATATTAATAAAAAGATATTAGTAAGTCTAGAAATAGGTTCGCATAATTTAAAATCTCTTATTAGCGAGATATTACCAAATAATAAATTATCTATTTTAGGAATTGGAGTTACAAAAACTAAAGGTATAGAAAATGGATTAATTTCTAATGTAGATTTATTTTCTAAATGTATTAAAAAAGTAATTAATAAAGTTGAATTAATATCTAAATATAAAATTACTTCTTTATTTTTATTAATTTCTGGTAGTTATATTAATTGTATTTATGAATATGGAATGGTTTTATTAAAAAATAATGAGGTTACACAAAATGATATTTTAAAGGTTATTAAAGTTGCTAAATCTATTAAATTATTAAATGATTGTTTTATTTTACATACTGTACCAATAGAATATATTGTTGATTCTAATAAAGGTATTAAAAATCCTTTAGGATTATCAGGAATAAGAATGAAAGTAAAAGTTTTATTAATTATTTGTAATTCTATTATTATTAATAATATAAAAAGAATTTTTTTAAGTTTAAATATTAAAATAAAAAAAATAATATTTTCTGGTTTAGTAGCTAATTATAGTTTATTTACTCTGAGTGAAAAAGAATCTAATGTCTATTTAGTTGATATAGGTAGTAATATTACTACTATTAATTTTTATCATTTAAATACTTTATTATATTTTAAAGTTTTACCTTATGCTGGTAATTTAATTACTAATGATATTTCTTATGTTTTAAATTTATCTAAGTCTAAATCTGAGTTAATTAAAGTTAATTATGGTTGTTTAGATATTACTTTATTTAAAAAAAATAAAAATATTGAAATATTTAGTTTTGTATCTAAAGAAAATTTTTCTGTTAATATATTAGAAAAAACTTTATTTCATGTTATACAGGATAGATATTTAGAATTATTAAGTTTAATTAATAAAGAGATATTAAAGTTACAAAATAATTATTTTTATAAATATAAATTTGGTAATTTGTATACTATAATTTTAATCGGTGGTTCTTCTCAAATTCCTGGTTTATTAAATTATTCTAAAAAAATTTTTAATTTTAATGTACGTATTGGTATTTTAAAAAAATATATGAGAAATTATTTTTGTGTAAAAGATAAAAATATATTTAATTCTTCTTTTTCTAACATAATGGGTTCTTTATTATATATTAAAGATACATATATAAATAAAAAATTTAATAATTTAATTGTTAAAGAAAAATATTTTTTTTTAAAAAAAATATGGAATTTTTTTTTTAATTAATAATTAATTATAATATTTTTTTTAGTATATATAGGGGTAAAAATGATTTTAAATATAAAAAATAATAATTTTATTAATATTAGAGTAATAGGGGTAGGTGGTGGGGGTGGAAATGCTGTAGATTATATGTTTAAAAAATCTATTGATGGTGTAAATTTTTATGTGGTTAATACAGATATACAAGATTTATTAAAAGTATCTGTAAAGAAGAAAATTCAAATAGGTAAAAATATTACTAAAGGTTTAGGGGCTGGAGCAAATCCTGAAATAGGTAGAAATTCAGCTGAAGAAGATGAAAATATTTTAAGATCTGTTTTAGAAGGTACAGATATGTTATTTTTAGCTTCGGGTATGGGCGGAGGTACTGGAACTGGTGCTTCTCCAGTAATAGCTCGTATTGCTAAAGAACTTAGAATATTAACGGTTGCTGTAGTTACTAAACCTTTTTCTTTTGAAGGTGAAAAACGTATGAATTTTGCTAATTATGGTATTTATGAGTTATCTAAATTTGTAGATTCTTTAATTATTATACCTAATGATAAATTATTAAAAGTTTTTAATAAAAATATATCTTTATTAAGTGCATTTAATTTTGTAAATGATATTTTAAAAGATGCAGTACAAGGTATTTCGAATTTAATTATTAAACCTAGTTTAATAAATGTAGATTTTGCTGATATAAGTACTGTAATGTCAGAAATGGGTTGTGCAGTAATGAGTACTGGTTTTTCATTTGGTGATAATAGAGCTTCTAAAGCTATTAAATTAGCTATTTCTAGTCCATTAATAGAAGATATTGATATATCTACTGTTAAGGGTATATTAGTAAATATAAGTTCGGGATTAGATTTAAAGTTAGAAGAATTTGAAATAATAGGTAAGTATATACGCTCTTTTTCTTCAGAAAATACTACTATAGTTATAGGTACCTCTTTGGATTCTAATATGAATGGTAAATTACATATTACTTTAATAGCTACAGGAATATGTTTAAATGAATATGTCAAAATAAATTTTTCAAAAGAAAAAATAAATTTTTTAAATAAAAAAAATAATAATAAAAATAAAATAGAAAAAGAAAGTTCTTTTTTTTCTAATAAAAATAATATAAATTTAAATAATTTTAATATACCTACTTTTTTACGTAAAAAAAACAATTAAAATTTTATATTTGGATTTATTTTTGTATGTATATTTTTAATATTTTTTTTTTTTATTTTATGTAAAATTTGTTTTTTATTTTTTTCTATATATATTTTTCAGTTTATATTTGATATTTCTATAATAATGTAATTATTTATTATATTGATAATTAAAAATTGATTTTTAATTTCTTTAGGTAAAAATTTTTTAATTTTTTTTTTAATTCAATTTATTGTTTTAATTTTTTTAATTAATTTATTTATAATAGAATTTTTTTTTATTATTTCATTAATTGATAAAATTTTTTTTTGTTTTTTATTAGTGTTTTTTAACATAAAATATATTATAATTATTAAATTATTATATAATATTTTTATTTTAATTATAAATTATTTTTAATTTAATATGTTTATTAAATTATTTTCATATTTGTTTGGTGATAGAAATCAAAGAAAAATTTTTGATTATCAAAAAATTGTTTCAAAAATTAATTATTTAGAAAGTGAATATTCTAAATATTCTAATAATGAATTAAAATATAATACCTATAAATTTAAAGATTTACTTTTTACTGGAAAAAATTTAGATTTAATTATATGTATGGTTTATGCCAATATAAGAGAAGCTATTAAAAGGGTATTTGGTATTAGATTATTTGATGTTCAAATTTTAGGAGCTTTAGTATTACATGATAGATGTATAGCTGAGATGAAAACAGGAGAGGGTAAAACTCTTACTGCTACTTTACCTGCTTATTTAAATTCTTTATTAGATAAAGGGGTTCATATTGTTACTGTAAATGATTATTTAGCTCAAAGAGATGCTAATTATAGTTCTAAATTATTTAATTTTTTAGGTCTAAAAGTTGGTTTAAATTTATCAAATATGTCTTTATTAGAAAAAAAAAAAGCTTATTTAGCAGATATTACTTATTCTACTAATAATGAATATGGATTTGATTATTTGAAGGATAATATGGTTTTTTCTAAAGATGATAAAGTTCAAAGAAAGGAGTTATATTATGCAATTTTGGATGAAGTAGATTCTATTTTAATAGATGAAGCTAGAACTCCTTTAGTAATTTCCGGTTCTACTAATGAAAATTGTGATTTATATTTTAGAATAAATAAAATTATTCCATATTTAGTAAAACAGTATGATAATAATAATGATAATAATATTGGTGATTTTATAGTAGATGAAAAATTTAGACATATATTTCTTACTGAAAAAGGTATAATTAAAGTAGAATATTTATTATTTAATCATAATATTTTAGGTAAAGATGATAAACTTTATACTCCTAAAAATATTAAAATAATGCACTGTATAATAAATTCCTTAAAAGCCTATTATTTATATAATAAAAATGTAGACTATTTAATTCAAAATAATAATATTGTTATTATTGATGAACATACTGGTAGAATAGTAAAAGATAGAAGGTGATCTGATGGTTTACATCAAGCTATAGAAGCTAAAGAAAATGTTGATATTCAAAATGAAACTAATGTATTAGCATCTATTACATTTCAAAATTATTTTCGTCTTTATAATAAATTATCTGGTATGACGGGTACTGCTATGACTGAATCAGATGAATTTAGCTATATGTATAATTTAGAAACTATCTCTATTCCAACAAATAGACCTATGATTCGTAAGGATTATTCTGATTTAGTATTTATTACAGAAAAAGAAAAGATCAATTTTATTGTTAAAGATATAATTGATAGAAATAAAATGAATCAACCTGTTTTAGTAGGTACTATTTCTATAGAAAAATCAGAAATTATTTCTGATATTTTATATCGTAAAGGTATTAAATTTAATATTTTAAATGCTAAATTTCATAGTTTAGAAGCTAGTATAATATCGCAAGCAGGAAAACCTGGTGCTATTACTATAGCTACTAATATGGCTGGTAGAGGTACAGATATTATATTAGGTGGAAATTTATTTAAAGATATTTTGGATTCTAGTAATGAAGAAGAAATAAATTTTTTAAAATTAAAATGAAAAAAAGATCATGATTTAGTGGTTAGTCTAGGAGGGTTACATGTTATTGGTACTGAAAGACATGAATCTCGTAGAATAGATAATCAGTTAAGAGGTAGATCTGGTAGACAAGGAGATCCTGGATCATCTAGATTTTATGTTTCTATGGAAGATAATTTAATGCGTATATTTTCTTCTGATAAAGTTATTTTTTTTATGCGTAAATTAGGTATTAAATATGGTGATTCTATAGAACATTATTGAATTAATAAATCTATAGAAAGAGCTCAAAAGAGAATAGAAAATAGAAATTTTGATATTAGAAAACAATTATTAGATTATGATAATATATATAATGATCAAAGAAAAATAATTTTTTATAAAAGAGATATTTTTTTGTATTCTTCTAATATTAGTTTAATATTTAAAGATATTATTAAAAAAGTAGTTATTAATTTATCTAATTGTTATTTTCAAGATAAAAATTTATTTACACAATATTGTCATGATTTAAATATTTTAATAATTTTAAATGATGAAAAAGTTAATTTTATGTTTTTAAAGAAAATAATTTTTCAAAAAATTATTTTTTTATATATTAAAAAAAAAAAAGAAATTGGATTAAAAAATTTAAATATAAAAATTAAAGAAATTTTATTAGTTACATTAGATATATTTTGAAGAGAATATATTTATGCTATAGATAATTTAAAAGAAGGTATTTTTTTACGTAGTTATGCACAAAAAAATCCTAAACAAGAGTATAAAATAGAATCATTTAAAATGTTTTCTGTAATGTTGAATGATTTTTATCGTGAAACTGTTAAAATTATTATTAATATGTCTTTTTAATTTTTATATTATTAAATGTAGTATTTTGTTAATTTTATTAGATATAATATTTATGTTTTTATAAAAATCTTTTTTAGATTTTTGATTAGATTTATCAGAAATTATTTTTATACATATTAATTGTATTTTAAAAAAAAAACATGTTTGTGCAATAGCTGCACCTTCCATATCTACATTAATAGCTTTAGGAAATTTCTTTTTTATATTTTTATATTTACTTATAAATTTATCACCAGTTATTAATTCTCCTATATAGAATTTATTTTTTTTAATTTTTGTTTTAATTTTTTTAATTATTAATTTATTTGTTTCATAATATTCTGGTGTTTTTGGAATTTGACCTAATTTATATCCAAATTTTGTTATATTTACATCATGGTATCTGATTTTATTACAAATAATTAAATCTTGGTAATTGATTTTTTTTTTTAATGATCCACTAGTACCTATATTAATTATATGTTTTATTTTATATTTTTGTATTATCAATGTAGTTGATATAGATGAAAATACTTTTCCTATACCTGATTGTATAAATATTATTTTTTTTTTATTTACATATCCTAAAATTATTTTTTTGTTTTTTATAAATTCATATTTTTTATGTTTTATTTTTTTAATAAATTTTTTACTTTCTTCATGTATAGCTATAATAATACCAATCATATTTATACCTATATTAAATTTGATTATTTTGTCTAATTATTTTTATTTTATTATTTAATATTTAGAATTTTAATAAAATATGTTTTTTTATATTATATATTAAAAAATTTTTAAAAAAATATTTATTTAATTTTGTTATTTTATTTTTATATTTAGTAAAATATAAATAAAATTATTCATATTTTGAAATTTAATATTAATTATAAAATTATATTTTATAATATTTTTAATATTAATTGTTTAAATAAAATTTTTGTTATGAAAGAATATAATGTTTTATCTTTAAAATGAAGACCTAAATTATTTAGTGATTTTGTTGGCCATGATAGTATTGTTAAAATATTAGTAAATAGTTTAAAATTTAAAAAAATATATAATTCTTATTTATTTTATGGATCAAGAGGTGTAGGTAAAACTACTTTAGCTCGTTTATTTTCAAAAAGTTTGAATTGTATAATAGGTATTACAGATATTCCTTGCAATAAATGTATTAATTGTATTTCTATTAATTCTGGTAAATCTGTTGATGTGATTGAAGTAGATGCGGCTTCACGTACTAAAATAGAAGAAACTCGTGATCTTTTAGATAAAATTTTTTATTTACCTATTTCTATGAGATATAAAATATATATTATTGATGAAGTACATATGTTATCTCGTTATAGTTTTAATGCTTTGTTGAAAACTTTAGAAGAACCTCCTTCATATGTTAAATTTATATTAGCTACTACTGAATTAAATAAAATACCAGATACTATTTTATCTAGATGTATGTGTTTTTTTTTAAAACCACTAGAGAATAAAAATATTATAAAGAGATTAAAATTTATTTTAGTTGAAGAAAATATTTTTTATCAATTAGAAACATTAAAATTAATAGCTAATTATAGCAAAGGTAGTATGAGGGATAGCTTAGTTTTAATTGATCAATTATTGATGTTAAATGGAAATAAAAGTATTTTATTAAAAGATGTAAATGTTATTTTGGATAGAATAGATGATAAATTTGTTTTAATATTATTAAAATTTTTGTTTTTAGGAGATAAAGTTAAATTATTGAAAATTTTAAATTTTTTTTTTGTTAAAAATTATAATTATATTAATTTATTTAATAGTATAATAGATATGTTATATAATTTATTTTTATTAGGTTTTTCTAATAAAAATTTTTCTAGTAAAAAATTGGATATTAGTAGTTCTTTATTAAAAAATTTATTAAATATTTATTATTTAACTTCTATGAAGGATATTATTTATTATCTTAATTTTTTTTTAAAGAATCGAAATAATATTCTAGTTTCTTTTAATAAAAGAATATTTTTTGAGTTTTTGATTTTATATGTTTTTTATATGAAAATATATAAATAAAATAGATAGTTTTTTGTTAATTATAAGGGTATAAATAAATGTCTAAAAAAAGTTATTTTTTTAAATCTGAAGTTAATCAATTGTTAAATATAATGATTAATTCTCTTTATTCTAATAAAGAAATATTTTTAAGAGAATTAATATCTAATTCTTCTGATGCAATAGATAAATTAAAATTTTATTATTTAACTAATAAAAATAATAGTGTTATAGATAATTATTATATTAGAATTTCAGTAAAAAATAATGTTTTGAAAGTAAGTGATAATGGAATAGGTATGACGGAAAAGGAGGTAGTAGAAAATTTAGGAACAATAGCTAAGTCTGGTACTAAAGAATTTTTAAAAAAAATATCTACGGACAGTAAAAATAATATTAATAATAATTTTATTGGTCAATTTGGGGTGGGTTTTTATTCTTCTTTTATGGTTAGTGAAAAAGTTATTGTTCATACTAGATCAGTAAAGGAATTAGATTATAATAAATCTATATTATGAATTTCTGAAGGTAAAGGTAAATATATAATAAAAAATAAATTTAAAGATAGTATTGGTACAGATATATATTTATATATTAAAAATTCTAGTAAGGAGTTTTTAGATAACAATAAAATTAAATATATAGTACAAAAATATTCTAATCATATTAATATACCTATAGAAAGTAAAATTTTTGATGATAAAAAAAAAAAATATATTTGAGAAAAAATTAATCAATCAGAAGCTTTATGAACTAAGAATAAATCAAGTATTTCTGAAAAAGAATATATAGATTTTTATTTATTATTAACTAATAATTTAGGTAAACCATTAATATGGTCTCATAATAAAGTTGAAGGTAAAAATGAATATACTGCTATATTATATATTCCCGATGTTTCTCCTTGAAATATATGGAATAGAGATGAATATAAAAATGGTATTAAATTATATGTTAATAGAATTTTTATTATGGATGGTATTAAAAAAATAATACCTTTTTATTTAAGATTTGTACAAGGTATTGTAGATACAAATATTTTATCTTTAAATATTTCTAGAGAAATATTACAGGATAGTATTTTAATAAATAAATTATGTATATCTCTAACTAACAGAATATTGAAAATTTTAGAACAATTGTCTTTAAATAAAAATAAATATAATATTTTTTGAAAAATTTTTGGTAATATTTTAAAAGAAGGTTTAGCGGAAGATGAAAAAAATAATTATAAAATATCATTACTATTAAGATTTAATAGTACATATTTAAATGATAGTGAAGATTATGTATCTTTAGAAAATTATTTAAGTAGAATGCAAGTAGGTCAAGATAAAATATTTTATATTATAACTGATAATTATATATCTTGTTTAAATAGTCCTCATTTAGAATTTTATCGTAATAAAAATATAGAAGTTTTATTAATGTTTGATAAAATAGATGAATGGATGATGACTTATTTATTGGATTTTAAGGGTATTAAATTTCAATCTATTAATAAAAAATATGATTCTAGTAATATAATTACTTTAAATAAAAATAATAATATTATAGATTTAGGTCAAGAAAAATGTGTTAATTTAATTAATCGTATTAAAAATGTATTAAAAGATAGAGTTAAAGATGTTAGTATTACAGATAAATTAAATAATTTTCCTGTTGTACTTTCAACTGATGTTAATGAAATGAGTACACAAATGTTAAAATTATTAAGTGTTTCTGGTAAAAAATTTCCTAAAATCAAGTATTTATTAGAAGTAAATGTAAATCATTTATTGATAAAATATATTAGTAATATAAAAGATGAATCAGTTTTTAGTAAATGAGTTAATTATTTTTATTTTCAAGCTTTATTAATTGAAGGTAATTCTTTAGAAAATTCTGTAGAATTTGTAAATTTAACAAATAATTTACTTTTAAGTATGATGATTAAAGAAGTATAAATTTATTATTAATAGAAAATATATCTTTGGCATAATTCATGAATATTATTTTATTTGGTCCTCCTGGTTCAGGAAAAGGAACTCAATCTAAATTTATCGTAGATTTTTATAATTTAAAATTAATTTCCTTAGGTCATATTTTAAGAAAATATTCTTTAAAAAATAATAAAATTAAAAAAATACTTTCTTCTGGTAATTTAGTTCCTAATTATATTACTACTAATATAGTAAAAGATTATATTTTAAATAATAATATTAAAGATGGTTATTTGTTTGATGGTTTTCCAAGGAATATAATACAAGCAAAATCTTTAAATTTTATTGATATAGATTATGTTGTGGAATTATATATGTGTAATAATATTATTTTAAGTCGTTTGTTAGGTAGAAGAGTGCATGTAAATTCAGGTAGAATATATCATGTATTATATAAACCTCCTCATTTGTATGGAGTAGATGATATTACAGGAGAAAAATTAGTTTCTAGAGATGATGATACTGATATCAGTGTAATTAAAAAAAGATTATCTATATATTATTATGAACTAATTAATTTAAGATCTTATTATAAGAAGTTATTTTACAAAAGAAAAATAAATAATTATTTTAGAATTAATGCTGAAGATAATATAAATAATGTTAAAAATGATATTTTAAGAGTTTTAAGTTAATTATTAAATTTAAAAGGGAAATATATTTTTTCTATTTTTTTTTTTATTTTTTTAAATATTACTATATTATTTTTTAAAAATAAACTAGAGATTTTTTTGCCTTGTCCTAATTTAATATTGTTAAAATTATATCAAGATCCATTTTTTTCAATAATATCTTTTTTAACTCCTATATTTAAAATTTCTTCATATTCGTTTATTCCTTCACTGTATAATATTGTAAATTCTGCTTTTTTAAATGGTGCTGATAATTTATTTTTAACTACTTTTACTCTGGTTTCATTACCTATAATTTCTTCTTTATCTTTTATAGTACCTATTTTTCTTATATCTAATCTTACAGAAGAATAAAATTTTAATGCATTACCTCCAGTAGTTGTTTCAGGATTGCCAAATAAAACACCTATTTTCATTCTTATTTGATTAATAAATATTAATAATATATTAGATTTGTGTATATTTCTAGCTAATTTTCTCATTGCTTGACTCATCATTCTAGCTGCTAAACCTAAATGTGAATCTCCTATTTCTCCTTCTATCTCCGTTTTGGGAGTTAATGCTGCTACAGAATCTACTATTATTACGTCTATATTTTTTGATTTAGCTAAAGAATTACATATTTCTAAAGCTTGTTCTCCATTATCTGGTTGTGAACATAATAATTCTTCTAAATTTACCCCTATTTTTTTAGCATATGTTGGATCTAATGCATGTTCCGCATCTATGAAAATACATATTTTGTTTTTTTTTTGTGCTGATGCAATTATTTCTAATGCCAAAGTAGTTTTACCAGAGGATTCCGGCCCATATATTTCTATTATCCTTCCCATGGGAAGTCCACCTATACCTAAGGCTATATCTAATGATATTGATCCTGTGGATATAGTTTCTATGTTAGAATGTTGATTATTTTTTAATTTTATTATTAATCCTTTACCAAATTGTTTTTCTATTTGTTCTATAGCTGATTCTATAGATTTTTTTTTATTTTTTTTTAGAGACATTTTATATTTTTATATAATTTGTATATTATTAGTTAATAATAACATATAGTGTTAACATATAATTAAATTAATTATTTATATTTTTTAAAATTAAGAGATATAATATATGTTTAAAAGTTTTATTGAAGTGCGTAAAATGTTTTTGGAGTTTTTTAAATCTAAAAATCATGTTATTTTAAAAGGGAGTTCTTTAATTCCTAGTAATGATAATTCATTATTGTTTACTAACGCGGGTATGAATCAATTTAAAAATATTTTTTTAGGTATTGACAATATTAAATATAAAAATATTGCTACAATTCAGTATTGTTTAAGAGTTGGTGGTAAACATAATGATTTAAGTAATGTGGGATATACTAATAGACATAATACTTTTTTTGAAATGATGGGTAATTTTAGTTTTGATTCTTATTTTAAAGAAATAGCTATTATTTATTCCTGAGAATTATTAACTGGTAAAAATTGATATTTTATATCTAAAGATAATTTATTTGTTACTGTACATAAAAATGATAAAGAAACTTATAATATATGATCTAAAATTATTGGTTTATCTAAAAATAATATATTTATTTTAGGTAATAATAAAAATAGTATTGATTTAGATTCAAGTAATTTTTGGAGAATGTCTGAATTTGGTCCATGTGGTTATAGTACAGAAATTTATTTTACTAAAGATTTATCTTCTATTAAGTTAAATTCTAAATTAGAAATTAATTGTGATAATTGTATAGAAATATGAAATTTAGTTTTTGTTGAGTTTAATCTTAATAGTAATTATAAAATTACAAATTTATCTTATAAATCTGTTGATACCGGTATAGGTTTAGAAAGGATTACTTCTGTATTGCAAAATACTTTTTGTAATTTTGAAATAGATATTTTTAAAGATATAAAAAATATTATTAGTGAATTTATAAATATTAAAATTAATTATTTAAATAAATATATTTTTAATGTTATTTCTGATCATATTAGATCAATTGTATTTTTATTATTAGAGGATATTTTCCCTTCTAATGTAGGAAGAGGATATATTTTAAGAAAAATTATTCGACGCACTGTTTGACATATTAGATTGTTAAAAATTAATGATTGTATTTTATATAAATTATTTAATAATTTATATTTTATTTTTGATAAAAATTATGTTATAGATAAAAAAAAATTTTTTATTATTGAAAAAATTATATATAATGAAGAAAAAAAATTTTTAAATAATTTAAATTTTGGTATAAAAATTTTAAATTCTTTTATAAATAAATTAAATGGTTATAGAAAAGTATTAGAATCTAAAAAAGTTTTTTTGTTATATGATACATATGGTTTACCAATAGATTTTATTTTTGATATTTGTAAATTTAATAATGTTGTTATAAATTTAAAAGAATTTAATATTTTATTAGATATTCAGAAAAATAAATCTAAAAAAAATAGTTTTTTAATTACTAATAAAGTTATATTACAAGGTAAAACTAAATTTTTAGGTTTTAAAAAAAAAGAATGTTTTAGTAAAATATTGTATATCATAGAAAATGGTTCATATATTAATGAAATAGATGTTAATAACAAAGAAGTATCTATTGTATTAGATAAAACTACTTTTTATCCCCAATCTGGTGGTCAAAATGGTGATATAGGGATAATATTTAAACATAATGATTCTCAATTTATAGTAAAAAATACTAAATTATTAGGTGATTGTATTATTCATATAGGTTATTTAGATTATGGATTTTTAAGTGTAGGTGATATAGTAAAAGTAAATTATAATACTAAATATCGTCGAGATATATCTTGTAATCATTCTGCTACTCATTTATTGAAATATATTTTAAAAGAAGTTTTAAAAATTGAAATAATCCAAAAAGGATCTAGTATTAAAAATAATATATTTAGTTTTGATTTTTATTATAATAAAGATTTAGATAAAAAAAAAATTATTAAAATAAATACATTAATGAATTTAAATATATGAAATAATATTCCTGTAAGTATAAGTTATATGGAAGATATTAATAGAAAAAAAAATTTTTTTTCTAAAAGTAATTTATTTCGTGTTGTAAAATTTAAAAATATTTTTTCAGAATATTGTTGTGGTACACATGTTATAAATACAAAATATATAGGTTTGTTTATTTTAATTAATCATTATAATATATCTTCTGGTATAAAACGTATAGAATGTATGACTTATATTAATGCATTAAAATATTTTTATAATGAATTATTAATTATTCAAGATATTTCTAATTATTTATCTGTTAATAGTAATTTAATTTTATATAGAATAAAGAATTTTTTTAAAAAAAATATTAAAAAAAAAGAAGAATTTAATAAAATAAAATTTTTGTATGTAAATGATATTTTAAGAAATTTAAAGATTAAAGAAAATGATATTCATTATTTAAATAAAGTTAATTTTGTAGTTAAAAAAATTAAATTTTTTAATTTTTTAGAAAATAAAAGTTTGTTATTTTTTGTTTTTAATAAATTGAGGTTTAAATTTAAATTAAATATCATATTATTTATGGTATTTTTAGATGATAGTAAAATTAATTATATTTTTTGTATTGATAATAATCTTTTAGATAAAATAAATTTTTTTTCTTTTAATGAAAATTTATTTAATTTTTATGATTCTAAAAAATTAATTTTAAAAAATAAATTATTTTCTATTTATTTATTAGTTAAAAAAAATGTTAAGATTTTGAATTCTTATACTATTAATAGTTTAGTGAATTTTATTAAAGAAAAATTGTAATTAAAAGGATTAGTATAATATAATGTTGATATTAACTCGTAAAATTAATGAAAAGATTGTAATTAACAAAAATATTTTTATATCTATTTTAAATATTACAGGTAATCAAGTTAAATTAGGTATTGAGGCTCCAGATAATATTTTTATATACAGAGAGGAAATATATAAAAAAATTAGTAAAAAAAATATAAAATAAAATAATTTCATTATTAATGTTATAATATATTTATTATATTTTGATGAGATGGCCGAGTGGTTTAAGGCGCTCCTCTGCTAAGGGAGTATGTATTATGCATCGAGGGTTCGAATCCCTCTCTCATCGTATATTTTATGCATCCGTAACTCAGTGGATAGAGTACTCGGCTACGAACCGAGTGGTCAGAGGTTCGAATCCTCTCGGATGTTTTTTAAAAAAAAATTAATTAAAATTTATATATAAATCCTAGTGTAAAATCATTATTTTTGCAATTATTAATTTTAAATAACTGATTTATTTTATAATCTATATACCCAGAAAATGATTTATTAAAACTATATTTTGCTCCTATATTAAAATATTTTTCTATATCTTCATTATATGTAGTATAATATTTACGATATATAGTTTTATCTAAATTTTTAAATATAGTTTGTGTATATCCTATTATAGGAGTAAATCCATTACTAAAATTATATTTAGCTGTAATATTAATATTTTGAGTTTTGTTAATAAATTTATATTTATTATATTCATTACTATTTGGAATACTTTTTATTATATTTAAATTATTTCCTTCTATATAAGAACAAGCTATATATAATTTATTTAAATTATATTTAAAACTTGTTGATCAAGCTGTAGAAATATGATTTCTTAATTTATTTAAAATATTTTCATTATAACTAATTTTATTTTCTTTATTTATATTTTGATTAGCGTAAGCAGAAGATATTTCTATACCATGATTTGTTTTAATATTATAACTTATTCCCCATCCATTCTTAATAGAAAAAAAATCTTTATCAAGCATATTATTATTTCTTCCTTGATATTGACTGTTTAAAATAATACTTTTTAGAAAAAAATTTTTATTATTAAAATTAAAAGTTTTTTTGTAAGTAATAGTATTATTATTAATTCCTGTTAAACTATTTTCTTTAAATATTATACTTTTATAATAAGGAGATATATTAGTATAAGATAATGTATTATAAATTAAAGAATAATTTCTACCTAATTTTATTTTACCTATTTTATTATTTTTTATACCTATATAAACTAGTTTATTAGCGATATGATTATGATTTTTTTTTTCATTAAATGTATCAGTGTTAATATATTCTTCTAATTTTACAAAAGTAGATGTATTTTCTTTATTTTTAGTTTTTGCGTCTATTTCTAAAAGTATAGAATTATTTTCTATTTTATTATTTTTTTTATTAAAAATATTTTTTGTTTCTACAGTACCATTAATTTTAATTAAAACATCTTCATTATTAATTAAATTTACAGCTTTTGCATTTCATTGTATACCAAATATAAATAAAAGAATACTTAGTATACTAAATATATTTTTTTTATTTTTATTCATTATTTTCTCCTTAAATTAATTATGATACATAAATATATTTTATTATATAAATTTAATTAATTATTAACAATAGTTTAATTATTTATTAAAAATTTAAGTAATTAGGATATCTGGGATATGGAATAATGTCCCTTATATTTTTTATGTTTGTTATATACATTAATAATCTTTCGATGCCTAAACCAAAACCGGAATGAGGTATAGAGCCATATATTCTTAATTCTTTATATCATCAATATTTTTTAGAATTAATGTTTTTTTTTTTTATATTTTCATTTAATTTTTTTAAATTATGTTCTCTTTCCGATCCACCTATTATTTCACCTATATTTTGAAATATTACATCTAAAGAAGAAACTGTAATATTATCTTTATTTAATTTCATATAAAAAGGTTTAATTTTTTGCGGATAATTTATTATTATTATAGAAGATTTAAAATATTTTTCAGTTAAATATTTTTCTAGTTCTGTAGATATATCTATACCTCATATTATTTTTTTTTTAAATAGTTTTTCTTTTTTTTTTAGTATTTTAATTATATCTGTATAATTTATTGTAATAATTTTTTTATTAATAATATCATTAAGTAAATGTATATGATTTTTTTTATTATATTTAATTAAAAAATATATATCATCAATATTATATTTTAATACTTTTTTACAGCAGAAAGATAACATTTTTTTAATTAATTTTATAATTTTTTTTATTTTCATTAATACTATTTCTACTTCTAACATTCAAAATTCCGCTAAATGTTTTTTAGTATTTGAGTTTTCAGCTCTAAAAACGGGTCCAAGATTATATACTTTAGATAATGAACAAGCATATGTTTCCAGATTTAATTGTCCTGAAACTGTTAAAAAGGCTTTTTTATTAAAAAATTTTTTTTTTTCATCTATTTGAAACATTTTACTATTTCCTTCGGTATCTAAGGAAGTTATTATAGGTGTAGGTATTCAATAAAAATTTTTTTTTTGTAAAAAAATATTTAAATAATATATTAATGTATTTCTTATTCTACTTATTGAAGAAATTAATTTAGTTCTTGGTCTTAAATGAGATATACTTCTTAAATATTTTGCGGTATGATATTTTGGACTTATTGGATAATTATCAGATTTTTTTATTTTACCTAATATTTTTATTTTTTTAGCATATATTTCGTTAATATTATTATTAATATTTTTTTTTATTTTTCCTTTTATTTTAATTAGGCATCCATTATTTAAATTAGATTTTTTAATATTATTTTTTATAAGTGTTTTTTTTTTAATAATTATTTGTGTTGATTGAATACTAGAACCATCATTTATATCTATAAATAATAAACCTATTTTAGAATTTCTTTTTGATTTTATTCATCCATAAGTATTTATAGTTTTTTTTTTATATTTAGATATGTATTTTATTTTTTTTATTTTTTTTGATGAATAGTAATGCATATTTTTTATATTAAGATTATTGTTTTTAATTTGTTCATAAACATTTATTAAATTTTTTTTTTATATATTTTAAATATTTTATATGTTGTTCAAAATCTTTTTTATTTATTACATATTTTATATATTTATTATTTTTTTGATATATATATTTTTTTTTTTTTTTTTTTTTAAAATTTATTTTTATTTGTTTTTTTGACATATTTAAATATATTGTAGCTAATAATTTTGCATCTATGAGTGCTCCATGATTTTTCCTATTGGAATTGTTTATTTTATATCTTTGACATAAACTGTTTAAATCATTTTTTTTTCTTGGAAACATTTTTCTTGCTATAGATAATGTATCAGTAATTTTGCAAATTTTATTAATTTTTTTAATTTTATGATTAATAATTTTTAATTCATTTTCTATGAAACTTATATCAAAATTTGCATTATGAATTATTAATTCAGATTTTTTAATAAATTTAATTAGTTTTTCTGATATTTCTATAAATTTAGGTTTATTTATTAAAAATTTATTGGATATTCCATGTATTTTATAGGCTTTATTATCTATTTTTTTTTGAGGATTAATATAAAAATGTAAAAAATTATTTGTTATTTTTTTATTTATTATTTCTATAGCTCCTATTTCTATTATTCTGTGTCCTATATAAGGTTTATCTATTAAGTTCATTCCTGTAGTTTCTATATCTAATACTATTTGTCTATGCATTTTTTTTTTTTAGTTTTATAATATTTAAATAATTTAAAAAATATTGTTTATTAAGTATATGTTAAAAATAGATATTTATACAGATGGTTCATGTATTAATAATCCTGGTCCAGGTGGTTGTGCAGCTATAGCAATAATAATTAATAAAAAAATAATTTTTCATTCCGGATATTATTATACTACTAATAATAGAATGGAGTTAATGGCTGTTATATTACCTTTAAATTTTTTTTTAAGTTATAAAGATAATATTTTTTCGTTAAATATATTTACGGACAGTAATTATTTGTATAGTGGTATTAGTAATTGAATATATTTTTGGAAAAATAATAATTGAAGAAATACTAATAATAAATTAATTAAAAATATAGATTTATGAATTAAAATACATAATTTAATTTTTTTTTTTAAAAAAAAAATTAAGTGACATTTGATTAAAAGTCATGTGGGTCATTTTTATAATGAAAAATGTGATAAAATAGCTTTTTTTTCAGCTCAAAATCCTTCTTCAAAAGATTTACCCTTACCTTGCAAGTAAGGGTAAATTATTTTTCTATTTTTTTGGTATTTATATTGATTTTTTGTGGTTTTTGTTTTTCAGGTAATTTATTTTTTATTTTTATAGTTAATAATCCTTTACTTAATTTTGCTTCTTTTATTATAGAATTTTTAAAAATATTAAAACTTATATTAAAGTTATTTTTAAATATGTTTTTTTGTATTCATTTGTAATTTTTTTCTTTTTTTATGTTTTCATTTATACCAGTAATATTTAATTTATTATTTATTACATTTACATTTAATTCTTCTTTTTTTCATCCCGGCAGACTAATAGTTAATTCAAAATCATTATTAATTTTTTTAATATTATATTTGGGTATATTATTTACTGGTATATTTCCAGTTAAATGACTAAATAATTTATCTATTTTATTAAATCTATCTGAAAAAATTGTATCTGTTAAATCTGGTATTATTGATAATGTTTTAAGTGGCATAATTTTCTCCTAAATTTTAAAATTTATTCATTGTTATTTTTAATAAATAAGTTTTTTAAAAAATAAATTAGTTTTTATAATTAATTTTATTTATATTTTATATTTTAAAATAAAATTTTTTAAATAAATTATATAATTTAATTATTGATTTTAATTTGTATTATAAATATACTTTTTATTATATATACTTTGTTTTAAAGTTTATATTAATTTATTTTATATTTATAGGTGTAAATATGTCAATAAGAATTGGAATAAATGGTTTTGGTAGAATAGGTAGATTAGTTTTTAGAAATTCTCAAAGTAGAAAAAATATTAATTTAGTAGCTATTAATGATTTAATAGATGCTAATTATATGGCTTATATGTTAAAATTTGATTCTACTCATGGCAAATATAAAGGTAATATAAAAGTTGTAGATAATAATTTATTAGTTGATGGTAAAAAAGTTTATGTTACATCTTATAAAAATCCTAGTGATATACCTTGAAATAAATTTAATGTTGATATAGTAATAGAATCAACAGGTATTTTTTTAACTAAGGAATTGTCTTATGGTCATATTTTAGGTGGTGCTAAATATGTTGTTATAACTGCTCCGTCTAAAGATGATACTCCAATGTTTGTTATGGGTGTTAATCATTATAATTATAATGGACAAAATATAGTTTCCAACTCTTCTTGTACTACTAATTGTTTAGCTCCTATAATTAAAGTTATACATGATAATTATGGTGTTTTAGAAGCTTTTATGACAACTATACATGCTTCTACTGCTACCCAAAAAGTTGTTGATTCTCCTTCTTTAAAAGATTGAAGAGGTGGTAGAAGTGTGTTTCAAAATATTATTCCTTCTTCTACAGGAGCTGCTGTAGCTATAGGTAGTATAATTCCTGATTTAAAAGGTAAAATTACTGGTATGTCTTTTAGAGTACCTACTTCTAATGTTTCTGTTGTAGATGTTACAGCTAAGTTACATAATAGTATTACTTATGATAAGTTATGTAAAGTTATGAAAGAAGCTTCTAAAAGTTATTTGCGTGGTATTTTAGGTTTTTCTAATGAAGATGTAGTATCAAGTGATTTTAATGGTGAGAAGTTAGTTTCAGTTTTTGATTCTAAAGCTTCTATGTTATTAAATGATAAATTTATTAAAGTTATTTCTTGATATGATAATGAAACTGGTTATTCTGATAAAGTTTTAGATTTAGCATCTTATATATATTATTATAATTAATATTTATTTTGAATTTTAAAGGAGTAGTAATACTATGTCTACAAGAGTAAAAGGTAATGTAAAATGGTTTAATGAATCTAAAGGTTTCGGTTTTATTACTCCAGAAAATGGTGATAAAGATGTTTTTGTACATTTTTCTGCAATACAAAGTAGTGGATTTAAAACTCTTACTGAAGGTCAGTCAGTTGAATTTGAAATTACTGATGGAGTAAAAGGTCCTTCGGCTACTAATGTAGTACCTTTATAAATTTATGTATTTATTTTTTTGAAAAGTATTTAAATAATTTTCATAAATAAGTTATTATTAGTATATAAGTGAATTATTTGTTTAAATGATTCATTTATTACTAATAATTTTATATCTACCTTTAATTTTTTTTT
>CP144833.1:143554-297036 GCA_036689465.1 Candidatus Stammera capleta
AAAAAAAAAATTAAAAATAAAAGACTAATACAATTAAATAAATTAGATGAAAAAATAAAAACAATACTAAAAAGAAAAAGTACATACAAAATACATGAAATAACCAAAAAAATCATTAAAAAAAATCCCGGATGTTTAATTAATAATTATTTATTGAGAAAATTTAATTTTAATACTATATTAATACAAAAATATGTTAAATATATCTCTAAATATATAGATCAAAAAAAAATTAAAGGTAGATATAAAATTATTAGTAATAAATGAATCATTTAAACAAATAATTCACTTATATACTAATAATAACTTATTTATGAAAATTATTTAAATACTTTTCAAAAAAATAAATACATAAATTTATAAAGGTACTACATTAGTAGCCGAAGGACCTTTTACTCCATCAGTAATTTCAAATTCAACTGACTGACCTTCAGTAAGAGTTTTAAATCCACTACTTTGTATTGCAGAAAAATGTACAAAAACATCTTTATCACCATTTTCTGGAGTAATAAAACCGAAACCTTTAGATTCATTAAACCATTTTACATTACCTTTTACTCTTGTAGACATTGTATTACCTTTCTATAAATACTTGTTACTTAATATTAAACTATTAATAAATAATAAACTAATATTTAAAATTATACAAGTAAAAAATATATTTATATAATTACTCTATTTATTAAAATAATTATTATGAGCCACAGCTACAGCTAAAGCATCAGTAATATTTAAATTTAACTCCTTTATTTTAAATAATTTGCAAATACTTTTATTAATATATTTTTTATTAACATTTCCTTTACTAACTATTAATTTTCTAATTTTAGTTACAGAATATTCAAATATAGAAATAAAATTATTTATAGCAGCTAATATAATAACACCACTTACTTGACTTAAACGTATTACAGAAGAATAATTTCTATAAATAAAATTTTTTTCAATAACTAAATTTTCAGGTTTAAAATTTACTAAAATATCTAATATCTTTAAATAAATTATTTTTAATCTATTAAAAAAAATATGAGAATTAGTTTCAATACATCCTCTATCTATACAAATAATTTTAGAATCTATAATTTCTATTATTCCATAACCAGTATTATATGATCCAGGATCAATACCTATAATTCTTTTAATCATTTTAAATTCTAATCGGGTGAATTAGTTAATAAACAATATCCAGATGTAGTTTTAGGAAAAGCAATAACATCTTTAATACTTGTAACATCAGTTAATAACATTAAAATACGATCTAAACCTAGAGCTAAACCTAAATGTGGAGGAGCACCATATTTTAATGATTGTAAAAAAAATCCATACCTACTATTCTTAGTGGTAGGAATATTTAAAATTTTAAATACTTCACATTGCATTTTATAATCATGTATTCTAACAGAACCACTACCAATTTCATAACCATTAATTACTAAATCATAAGCATTTGATAAAATATTTTTATAATCTATAGAATATTTATCAAAATTTATCGGCATAGTAAAAGGATGATGAAAAGTTTTTATTTTATTAAATTTATCATAAAAAAACATAGGATAATTAATTATTCAGACGGGAAAATATTTTTTTTTCTGAAATAGTAAAAATAAATTACAAAAAAAATTTCTTATTTTTATTAAATCTTCTTTAAACAATTTTTTATTAAAAAAAATCAAAAAAAACAAATTACCTACAACCAAATTAAATTTTAAAATACATTTCTGAATTAAATTATCATCTAAATTTAAATTATTGTTATTAAATAATTTATATATAAATTTACCATTTTTATAAGAAATTATTTTAATATATACCAAACCACAACATAAAAAATATAATTTTAAATAAGACAATATTTTATTATAATTAATATCATTAACAATAATATTATCTTCTAAAACTATACTTAAAATACATAAATATTTCTTTTTGAAATATTGAATAAAAAAATTAGAAATTTTTTTGTTAAATTTCAATGGATTACGTAAATCAGGTTTATCAGTACCATAATTATTTATAGAATCTTTATAAGTAATAATATTAAAATTATTAAATAAATCAACTTTTTTATAAATTAAAAAAATTTTTGTTATAATATTTTCCACCAAACATTTAATATCTTTAAAACTGCTAAAAGACAATTCTATATCAATTTGAGTAAATTCAGGTTGACGATTAGATCTTAAATCTTCATCACGAAAACATTTAACAATTTGATAATATTTTTCTATTCCAGAAATCATCAATAATTGTTTAAAAATTTGAGGAGATTGGGGTAAAGAATAATGCATGCCTTTATATATTCTACTAGGAACAATATAATCTTCTGCACCTTCAGGAAAAGATTTTGATAAATATGGGGTTTCTATATCTAAAAAACCTTTTTTATATAAAAAATTATGTATTAAATATTTAACTTCAGACCTAATCCTTAAAACATTAAACATATTATTTGTTCTTAAATCTAAATATCTATATTTAAATCTAATACTTTCAGAATTATTACTTTTAATATTAATAGGCAAAGAACTTGCATAATTATATACAATTAAATTATATACAAAAATTTCTAATATATTTAAATTATTAACAATATTTTTTTTTTTTAAAACTTTTCCATGAACTTTAATACAAGATTCAATAGTTAAATTAATAATTAAATTTCATATATCCTTTTGTTTTTTTTTTACAAAACATTGTATTATACCAGTATGATCTCGTAAATCAATGAAAATAATTTTTTTAAAAATTCTTATATTATTTACCCAACCATATAAATCTAATTTTTTATTAATATTTTTCGTACTTAACAACCCACAATAATAACTACGCATATAATTACTATATATATTAAAAATGTTAAAATTAATTTAAACGATATAATAAGTATATAACAATTCAATATACAAATATATTTTAAAAATTAATAATTTAATAAATAATATTATGAATATTAAAAAAATTATTTATAAAAAAATAAATAAAATATTTAAATCAATAAAAATAAAAAAAAAATATAATTATAAAATACATCAAAATAATAAATTTAGTGATTATCAAATTAACGGAATTATAGAAATAATTAAAAAAGAAAAAATTAATAAAAAATATATATTTAATAAAATTAAAAATAAATTTAAAAAAGAAAAAATATTTAAAAAAATTAAAATTATTTCTCCTGGATTTATAAATATTTTTATAAAAAAAAAAGAAATAGAGAAAATAATTGATAAATATAGCTTAAAAAAAAATTTCGGAATAATAAATAAAAAAAAAAAAAAAATTATAATAGATTATTCTTCACCAAATGCTGCTAAAGAAATGCATATAGGTCATTTAAGATCAACCATATTAGGTGATAGTATAGCGAATATATTAGAATTTTTAGGTCATAATGTAATTAGAATAAATCATTTAGGTGACTGAGGAACACAATTTGGAATAATAATTGCATGAATTAAAAAATATAAAATAGAACAAAAAATTAATAATATAAAATTAATAGAAAATATTTATCAAAAAGCTCAAAAAAAATTTTTAAAAAACAAAAAATTTGCTAATTTATCTAGAAAATACGTTGTTAAACTACAAAAAAAAAAAAAAAATATAATTTCAATATGAAAAAAAATAGTTCAATTAACTATTAAAGAAAATAATAAAATATATAAAATATTAAATATTAAACTTAACAAAAAAAATATTATAGGAGAAAGTTATTATCAAAAATTTTTACCCTCAATTATAAAAGATTTAATTAAAAAAAAAATAGCATATACAAAAAAAAAATCAGTATTTATTAAAACTAAAAATAAAAATAAAAAAAATATTCTAATAATAAAAAAAAAAGATGGGGGATATCTATATAGTACCACTGAAATAGCTTCTATAAAATATAGATACAAAAAATTTAAAATAAATAAAATAATCTATCTAATAGATTCAAGACAAAATATATACTTAAAACAAATATTTGAAATAGTCAAAAAAGCTAAATATATTCCTAAAAATACTAAATTAATACATTATAATTTTGGTATGATATTAAACCAAAAAGGTAAACCTTATAAAACTAGAGATGGTAAAAACATTAAACTTAAAAAAATAATTAAAAAAACTATTTTAATAACTAAAAAATTTATTTCATTTAAAAAAAAAAATATTTATAACAAAAAAAAAATTAATGAAATATCATATAAAATAGCTATAAACGCTATAAAATACTATGATTTATCAAAAAATAGAATAAAAAATTATATTTTTAATATTGATAATATGTTATCTTTAAAAGATAATACAGGCCCATATATACAATATGCATATACTAGAATAGTATCAATTTTAAAAAAAAATAATACTAATATTAAAAAAAGTATTAAAATAAATAAAATAAAAATTTTTAATAAAATAGAATTTTACATATGTAAAGAAATAATCAACTTAGAAGAAATTATAAATTTTTCATCCAAAGGTAATCCTCATCTTATATGTCATTATTTATATAAAATTACCACTTTATTTTCTAAATTTTATGAAACAAATAGAATACAAAATATTAAAAACATAAAAATTAAAAAAAGTAAATTAAAATTAATAGCTATAATAGCCAAAATTATTAAATTATGTTTATCATTATTAGGTATAAAAGTATTAAATGAAATGTAAAAAATTAAAATATATTTTTCTGACCAATTGTAAAACGATATAAATTATTATAATCTCTAAAACTAAAAACATTATAAAACTTTTTTAAAAATATATGTTTAACTATATCTTTATGAAGATGGGAATGTTCTAAAATTAATCAACCTTTATTATTTAAATAATAAAAAGAATTATATATTATTAGCATAATATCTAAAATACCATTAAATCTAGAAAATAAAGAAAAATAAGATTCAAATCGTAAATCATTAGAAATATTTAAACATACATCATTATTATTTATATACGGTGGATTACTAATTATTAGATCAAATTTTTTTTTCTTATTTTTAAAATAAGAAAACCAATTACTTACGACAAAAAAAACATTTTTAATATTTAAAAAATACGAATTATATTTAGCTAAATTAATACATGATATATTTGTATCTACACCAGTAACAAAAACATTATTACAAGATTTAGCTATAGATAAAGCTATTACTCCAGAACCAGTTCCTAAATCTAAGATATTAAAAAAATTATTTAATTTAATAATATTAACAGCATAATGTACCATTAATTCAGTATCAAAACGAGGTATAAATACATCAGGATATATTTTATAAACAATATTTCTAAAAAAACCTCTTCCAATTATATAATATATTGGTTCACCACGTAATCTTTTAATAAAAAAAAAATTTAAAATACCCAATTGATAATTATTAATTTTAAAAAAAATATTAGATAAAATTCATATTCTTTTTTTCTTAAAAACATATTCTAAAATTAAAAAAACATCATTATAACTTATAAAATTATTTATTTTATATAATTTAATATTATTAATTCATTCTAAAATATTCATTTAAATATTTTCCTCATATTTTTTAATCAAAGGCATAATCAATAAATCTAATTTACCATTTAAAACTTCATTTAAAGAATAAGTAGTAAAATTTATACGATGATCAGTAATACGATTCTGTGTAAAATTATAAGTACGATTACGATCACTTCTATATCCTGTACCTAATAATTTTTTTTTTTTAAAAAAATTTTTCTTATTTTTTTTATTCATTTCATAAGAATAAATTCTAGCCTTTAAAACTTCTAAAGCCTTAGATTTATTTTTATGTTGAGATCTTTCCTGTTGACATTCCACTACTATTTTAGTAGGTAAATGAGTAATACGAACAGCAGAATCAGTAGTATTAACATGTTGCCCCCCGGAACCAGAAGATCTGAAGGTATCTATTTTAAGATCTTCATTACGTAATATAGGTAAATCAACTTTAGGTATATCAGGTATAACTGCTACTATACATGTAGAAGTATGAACTCTACCTTGAGATTCGGTATAAGGAACTCTTTGAACCCTGTGCCCACCAGATTCAAATTTTAATTTACCATAAACATTTTTTCCAATAATTTTCATTACTATTTCTTTATATCCCTTTAAATCTGTAGAATGAAAATTAATTAATTCTACTTTCCAATTCATTAATTCAGAATATTTAGTATACATTTTAAATAAATCATAAACAAATAAAGAAGCTTCATTACCTCCTGTACCAGCATATATTTCTAGATAAGCATTTAAAATATCTTTGGAGCTTTTACTTAAACATAAAAAATATTTTTTTAACTTATTAAAATAAAAATTTACTTTAATACTAACTTTTTTATATTCATCTTTAGCTAAAGAATTCAATTCTTTATCATGTATAAGTATCCTTAAAGAATCTAATTCCTGAGAGTATTTTTTTCAAATATCAAAACAACTTTTAATTTTATAAAATTTTTTATATTTACGCATTAAAGATAAATATTTTTGACTTCTATAATTTAAATTACAATTAATTAATTTTTCTAATTTAATCAATTTACAATTAATCTTATCAATTTTAAATTTAATAAAATTACTATCCATAAATTTCACCTTAAATATTTAATAATATAATAATATATTTTAATATAAAAAAAATTAATTTTATTACTAACAAAAATTAAAATAGTAATTTAAAAATAAAAAATATATAATATTGATTAATAAATTTAATTATTACTAAAAATAATTCATAAAATTATTAAATTTTATTAAACAAAATATGTGTATTAAAATTATCATAGGAATAGGAAATATAAATAAAGAACTTTTTAAAACCAGACATAACGTAGGCATATGGTTTATAAAAAAAATTCTAAATAAAAAAAAAATTAATTTTAATCAAATATATAAAAAAAAAATAAAAAAAAAAAAAATATTTTTATATGTACCTAACACATATATAAATTTATGCGGAAAAAACATATATAAAATTAAAAAAAAATGAAATTTTATAAATAAAGAAATATTAATTGTACATGATGAAATAAATTTAAATACTGGAAAAGTTAAAATAAATAAAAATATAGGAAAAAGAAGTACACATAATGGCATTAAAAATATAATTAAATATCTTAAAAAAGATAATTTTTATCAACTCAGA
The DNA here is from genome assembly GCA_036689465.1 of Candidatus Stammera capleta. Taxonomy (GTDB): domain Bacteria; phylum Pseudomonadota; class Gammaproteobacteria; order Enterobacterales; family Enterobacteriaceae; genus Stammera; species Stammera capleta_AP. The sequence continues at coordinate 150,691 of CP144833.1, forward strand.
ATAGGTATAGGTAAACCAAATAAAAAAAATAATTTAAAAAAATATGTTTTATCTAACCCTTCAAATAAAGAAAAAAAAAAAATTAAAAAATCTATAATTAAATCTATATTCTACATTTCTTTATGAATTAATAATAAAAAACTTAATTATATACAAAATAAATTACATAAAAAAAATGTTTAGATAAAAATATATTTTAAAAAAATGTTAAAAAAAAAAAATAAATACAAAGAAATTAAAGATATATATATAAAATATAAAAAATTTCTTAAATTAATAAATTTTAATAAAATTAACAAAAAATTCTTAAATATATTTAAAAAAAATAATGAACAAAATATCTTTTTATATAATAAATTCTCTACAAAAAAAAATATATTAAAAAAAAATATTGATAATATTAATAACATTAAAACAAAAATTAAAAATTTAAAAAAAAAAATTAAAAAACAACCATTAAATAAAAAAAATAATAATTTTAAAAAAAAAATTTCTAAAATAAAAAAAAAAATTCTTTATATAAAAATAAAAAATTTTCTACATAAAAAAAAAGACAAAAAAAATTGTTATATTAATATTCAATCAGGTTCAGGAGGTACAGATGCTCAAGACTGGTCTCTAATAATATATAAAATGTATATAAAATGAGCAGAAAAAAAAAAATTTCAAATTAAAATAATAGAAAAAATACACGGAGAAATAGCTGGAATTAAATCAGCTACAATACTAATAAAAGGAAAATATGCATATGGATATTTAAAAAATGAATCTGGAATACATAGATTAATAAGACAAAGTCCATTTAAAATCAATAAAAAAATACATACATCTTTCTGTTCAGTATTAATATATACAAAAAAAAATCAATCTATAAATATATATAATATTAAACCGAAAGATATAAAAATAAATTTTTATAAATCATCAGGTTCTGGGGGGCAACATGCTAATAGAACTGAATCTGCAGTAAGAATTAAACATATTCCTACAGGAATTATTACACAATGTAAAAAAAATAGATCACAACATAAAAATAAAAAACAAGCTATTATACAATTAAAAAACAAAATATTAAAATCAACAAAAAATAAAAAAAAACACAAAAAATCTAACATAAACTGAGGAAATCAAACTAGAACATATATTATAAATAATAATATAGTTAAAGATATAAAAACAAATATAAAAATTAAAAATATACAAAAAATATTAAATGGAAATATAGATATATTTATAGAAAAAAACTTAGAAAAAAAATATAAAGAAAGATATGAAAAATAAAAAAATAAATAATATTTGTTATATTATTAAATACTATTCTAAAAAACCTAAAGAAATAATTGAAAAAAAAAAAATATATATAAAAATAGCTGGAAGAATAGTATCTAAAAGAAATATGGGAAAAAGTATATTTATAAATATACAAGATATAAAAGGTAATATACAAATATATATAAATAAAAAAAAAATTAATAAAAAATATCTTCCTGTTATTAAAAAAATTAAATTAGGATATTTAATATATTTAAAAGGAATATTATTTAAAACTAGAACAAAAGAATTAACAATAAGATGTACTCATATAAAAATATTAAATAAATCATACAAACAACTACCAGATAAATTTCACAAAATTAAAAATAAAGAAAAAAAAAATCGTTTAAGATATTTAGATTTAATAACAAATATAAAAACTAGGAAAACACTATTAAAAAGAATTAAAATAATTTACTTAATAAGAAAATTTTTACACCAAAGAGAATTTTTAGAAGTAGAAACACCAATACTACATATTATTCCAGGAGGAGCTAATGCTAAACCATTTAAAACATACTATAAAAAATTAAATACATATATGTATTTACGTATTGCTCCAGAATTATATTTAAAAAAATTAATTATAGGTGGTTTTACTAAAATATTTGAATTAAATAGAAGTTTTAGAAATGAAGGTATTTCTACTAAACATAATCCAGAGTTTACAATGATAGAAATATACCAGTCTTATTCTAATTATAAAAATATGATGGAATTAATAGAAAAAATGTTTTTATATATTATAAATTCATTATTTATTAAAAATAAATGTGTATTTTTTAAAAAAAATAAAATAAATTTTAATATTCCATACAAAAAAATAACATTAAAAAAATCAATATATAAATATTCGAAATTATTTAAATCTACAAAAGAACTTGAAAATCCCCAAAAAATAATTAAAGTAGCAAAAAAAATAAATATTAATACATCAAACAAATCAATAGAAAAAATAATATTTAAAATATTTCAAAATAAAATAGAAAATAAAATTATTCAACCAACATTTATTACTGATTATCCATCTAATATATCTCCTTTAGCTAAAGAAAAAAACAAAAACCCTAATATAGCAGAAAGATTTGAATTATTTATAGGAGGTTTAGAAATAGCTAATGGATTTACAGAATTAGATAATTATAAAAAACAAAAAAAGAAAATTAAACAACAATTAAAAGAAGAAAATAAAAATATAAATCTTTTAGACATTAATTATATTAATGCATTAAAATACGGTTTACCACCTACTTCAGGAGTAGGAATAGGAATAGATAGATTAATAATGTTACTAACAAATAGTAAATCAATTAAAGATACAATTTTTTTTCCAACATTAAGAAAAAATTAAATATGTTTTTTAAAATTTAAGAAAATTTTATTCAACAAATGTTTATTTAAATACAATCTTACATAATAATTATTATAATTTATACAATTATTTTTATTTATCAATAAAAATTGTAATCTAAAATTTTTACTATAATAATTAGTTAATAAAAAATCTCTATTAAATATAAAATTTACAACTTTTTTTAATTCTATCCATAATTTTGTAACAAAAATTCTATTTAAATAGGTAAAAAAAAAATTACCAATAACTTTATATAAAAAAAATACATCCTTATAACCCAATAAAGGAATTCATAATATTTTTTTTATTTTTAAAAAAAATTTTTTTTTAAAACTTACTTTAAAAAAATTAAATAACTTAAATGTTAATAATAAAACTTCATTGTAAGGTACATAAAAATAATTTGAAAAAACAGTTTTTAACTCTCAATTTAAATAACTAACATCACATATATAACCCTTTAATTCTTTATTTATAATATAATTCTCAATTAAACTACCCAATAAACCTTTATTTAAATAATTTTTATAAGTTAAAGATAAACCCAAATTATTAATTAACTGATATATATAAAGACCAGAAATATTATTTAATAAATTAAATATATGATATTTAATTTTATTTTTATACATATATTATCCATACAATTAATATTTTAAAAAATTACTAAAAAATATTTTTATTTAGTAATATAATGCTAAATAAATTTAGCAATATATTTTTAAAAAATAAAAATTAAAACTATAAAAATATATAATTTTATAAAAATCAAAATTTAATAATTTTATTTTTAAAACAATAAAAAAAAATAAATAAAATTACATAAAAAATAAACAAAATAAATTTAAATATTTTAAAATATAGAAATTTATCAATAATAACATAAATTAAATAATAAATAAATTTATATAAAAATAATAAAATGATAATAAAATGTGGAATTATAGGATTACCTAATATAGGTAAATCAACTTTATTTAACTTATTAACAAAAAGAAAAGCTAAAAACGAAAATTTTCCCTTTTGTACTATAAAACCAAATATTGGACATTCTAAAATTAAAAGTAAAAAAATAAATAAAATTATTAAATTTATAAAAAATAAAAAAATAATTTTACCAAAAATAAAATATTTTGATATAGCTGGCTTAGTAAAAAATGCTCACAAAGGATATGGTTTAGGAAATAAATTTCTAGAAGATATAAGAAAAACAAATATTTTAATACATATTATAAGAATATTTAAAAACCCCAAAATAATTAATATAAATAAAAAAATAGATCCAATACAAGATATAAATATTATTAATAACGAAATAATACTTTCTGATTTAATTTTATTAGAAAAAATAAAAAAAAAATATAATAAAAAAAAAAAAAATATAATTAATTTATTTATAAATATTTTAGAAAAAGGAAAATATATAAATAAAAATAAATTAAATAATGAACAATTAAAAATTTTTAATAAAATTAATTTACTTACTAATAAAAAAAAAATATATATATTAAATATAGATAACAAATCAAAAAATAAAAAAAAAATAAAAAAAATTAAAAAATATATTAAAAGTATAGATTATAAATCTATAATATTAAATATTAATATTAAAACAAATAATCAAAATTTTAAAAAAAAATATATAAAATACAAAATTAATAAAAAAATTATCAAAAAACTTAATTTAATATTTTTTTATACTATTAAAAATAACAAAACAACATTATGATTGACTAAAAAAAAAAATAATATTATAAAAAGTATCAAACAAATACATAATGATTTCTCACAAAGATTTATTAAAGCACACATAATAAATTTTAAAAATTTTATCAAATACAAAGGATGAAATAAAGCCAAAAAAATAGGAAAAATTAATATCAAAGGTAGAAAATATATCATAAAAAAAAATGATATTATACAAATCATGATAAATAAAAATTTTAAATAATATATATAAATATATTAAAAATAATGAAATTTAAAATTTTAAATAATAATATTTAATTTACAAAAATATTAATTTTAAAATTTTTAAAAAAATAAATTTAAATATTTAAATAATTAACATTAGCATAAAAATAAAATATGAAAAACACGAATTATAATTATTTTTTAAAAAATATATAAAGATTTTAAATAAAATCTTTAAATAATATAAATATTTATTTATGTTATTATCAAATAATGGTTAACAGAATATTTTAAAAAATAATTTTTAAATATTAATACATATCAAAAAATATAACATGTAATCTTATATATCATTAGTATGATATTGTTATATATTTTAATAATAAAAAAATATTTTATTTTTTAAAAAATGGAGAATATAATGAATATAGCAATAATTATATGTATGCATGGCACTCTTAGTTTAGAAATCCTTAAAACAATAGAGTTAATAATTGGAAAACAAAAAAACATATTCGCAATAAAATTTTTACCAGGAGAAAATTTAAATAATTTAATTATAAAATATAAAAAATCATTTAAAAAATTAAATATATCTCAAGGAATAATATTTTTTGTAGATATTATAGGAGGTAGTCCATTCAACGCAGCAAATAAAATATTGCATACCCAAAAAAATAAATGCGATATTATATCAGGAACAAATATACCTATGTTAATAGAAACATGTATGGCTAGAGAAGAAAAAAAAAATTTTGATCAATTAATTGATATAGCTATAAAAACAGGTAAAAAAAGTATTAATAATATTTATAACATTATAAAAAATAAAAATAATATTAAAAAAAAAAAAATAAAAACAAACATTAAACATATGAAAATTATGTTAACCAGAATAGATGATAGATTAATACATGGACAAGTATCAACTGGTTGAAGTAAAGAATTTCAAATATCAAGAATAATAGTAATAAATAATGATGTATCAAAAGATGAAATTAGAGTAAAATTATTAAAACAAGTATCACCACCCAATATAACTTCCCATGTAGTTAACATAGATAAATTTGTTAAAGTATATAATAATCCAAAATATTTTGGAGAAAAAGTTTTATTATTATTTACAAATCCTAAAGATATAATTAAAATTATTCAAAAAGGTGTAAAAATTAAAAGCATAAATATAGGAGGGATATCATATCAAAAAGGAAAACAACAAATAACAGATGCAATATCAGTAAATAAAGATGATATAAAATCATTTTATAAATTAAATAAAATGAATATAGAATTAGAAATAAGAAAGGTACCTAATGAAAAAAAAATAAATTTAATGGATATATTAAAAAAAATAAAAAAACAATAAATAGGAAAAAATATGCAAATTACCTTATCACAAATAATATTAATATTTTTAGCTAGTTGTTTAATAGGTGCAGAATCTATATTAGATGAATTTCAATTACATAGACCTATTTTAGCTTGTCCACTAATAGGATGAATATTAAATGATTTAAAAACTGGAATTATTTTAGGTGGAACATTAGAAGTTATATCTCTCGGTTGAATGAATATAGGGGCAGCAGTTTCTCCAGATACAGCTTTAGCATCAATTATATCTACAATTTTAGTTATAGTAAGTAAACAAAGTATAGGTTCAGGTATAGCAATGGCATTACCTATATCAGCTACAGGACAAATACTTACTATATTAGTACGTAGTTTAACTATAGCTCTTCAACATCTAGCAGATAAAAAAATAAAAAGAAATCAAAATTTATTTTTTATATCATGTATACATATATGCGCATTATTTTTACAATCTATGAGAGTGGCAATACCAACATTAATAATATTATTATCTATGAGTACAGAAGTAATACAAAAAATATTACGTTCTATACCATTAGAAGTAACTAATGGCTTAAATATTTCAGGAGGCATCATAGTAGTAGTAGGATATGCTATGGTTATAAATATGATGAAAACTAAATCTTTAATGCCATTTTTTTATTTAGGATTTACAATAGCAGCATTTACTAAATTTAATCTAGTAGGTTTAGGTATAATTGCGATAGTTCTAGCTATATTATATATACAATTATCACCAAAATATTATATTAAAGAAATAAATGAAATTAATAATAAAAATAAAAAGAATGCTAAAGATGATGAACTAGATTAATAATAATTTAGGGTTAAATAAATGAATAAAAAAAAAATTAGTAGTACAGATATAAATAAAGTATTTATACGTAGTACCTTATTACAAGGGTCATGAAATTTTGAAAGAATGCAAGCATTAGGTTTTTGTTATTCTATGATACCTGTAATTAATAAACTTTATCACGATAATAAAAAAGAAAAAAAAAAAGCAGTACAAAGACATTTAGAATTTTTTAATACTCATCCATATATGGTAGCTCCAATATTAGGAGTAATAATCGCCATGGAAGAAAAAAAAGCTAATGGAGCAAAAATAAATAAAAGTACTATAAATAGTATTAAAATAGGATTAATGGGTCCATTAGCTGGAATAGGAGATCCAATTTTTTGAGGTACAATTAGACCAATATTGTCCGCTGTAGGAGCTAGTTTATCAACTAATGGTAGTTTAATAGGACCTATAGTTTTTTTTATTTCATTTAATATTATTAGGATTTCTGCGCTATACTACGGTATACATTACGGATATAAAAAAGGATTAAATATAGTTAAGGAATTAAATGAAAATTTACTTCAAAAATTAACTGAAGGGTCATCAATATTAGGTTTATTTATTATGGGTTCATTAGTTAGTAAATGAACTAAAATAAATATACCTGTAGTTATATCTAATGTTAAACAATATCAAAGCAATGTTCAACAAATAACTACTGTACAAAATATTTTAGATCAACTTATACCTGGTTTAGTACCACTATTATTAACATTAACATGTATGTGATTACTAAAAAAAAAAATTAATCCTTTGTTAATTATGATGTGTATATTTATAATATGTATTGTGGGAAATTTTTATCAAATATTACATATTTAAATAATAAAAACTTAAAATTTTAATATATTTTTATATATATTAAAATTTTTAATATCTAAAAAAAATAATAAACCCATATTTTATATGGGTTTAGATATTATTTCTAATACATATTTTAATAGTTATATAAATAAATTAATTATTTTTATTAAAATATTTTCTTTTAAAAAAAATATTTTTAAAAATCACATTTATTTTACATTAAAAACATTAAAATAATATATTTTTTAAAAAATATATTATTTAATTAACATAAATCTATGTATCATAATATTTTTTTATTTAAAACATTTAGTATTTTAAAATATTTATAAAACATAAATTTTTATTTTATATTCTATATAAATAACATAAAATTATATTTAAATAAAATAAATTAAAATATATAAAATAAAATAATATTATTAGATAATATACAAAAATTTATTTTAAATATATTTATCTAAAAAAAAAATATTTAAATATATATTATAAAATTTTAAAATTATTAAAATATAAAAAATATCTTTATTTATTTTAATTTAAATATATTACTTTTAAAGTATATTAAGTTATTATAAATATTTTTTATAATAAAAAATAAATATAGTTATTCAAGAATATATTTTTATTAAAATTTTAAATTTATATAATTAACATAATAAAAATTATATATTTTATAGTCAAAAAAAATTATATAAAATATATTTTAATTAATTTATTAAAAAATATTGAAATTATATTTATATAAAATATATAATAACTATAAATTTTTTAAAATTAAATATAATTTTATTATCTAATAATATTAAAAATAACATTGTATTATTTTAAAAATTTTATATATAAATTTATAAAAATTATTATTTTAGTAAAAAATTTAATTTCATCTAAATAAAAAAATATAATTTCTATATTTTAAAATTTTTATTTTCAAAATTAAATTAAATTTACAAAAATAATATATTTATACTTAATAAATTTATACAAATAATAAAATAAACAAATATTTAATTTTATATAAAATATTTGTTATCATATTATAAAATACTAATAAATATGCAAAAATATTCTATATTTTATAATAAAATATACTAAAATTATAAAATACTAATTTTAATATAATATTTTTAAAAAAATACCTAAAATATATAAATCAAAAAATTAGAAAATAATTTTAAAATTTAAATTTACTATAAAATTATAAATATCTTTTTTAATTTTAATAAACTAATATATTAAAAATATTTATAAAATATTTTAAAAATTTATTAATATTATTTCAATTTATTAATTTAAAATTTTTATAACTTAATAATTGAAATTTATAAAATATTTCATAATTATAAAAAAACTAAATATTAAAATAATTTAATATATTTTTTTAAAAAATATTATAAAATTATATTTATAAATATATAATTTAAAAATTTATAAAAAAAAATAAACATATATAATATATCATATAAATAAATATAATTAATATAATAATTTTAGAAATAAATGAAAGAAAAATACTTAAATAAAAAAAAAAATATCAATATAGATAAAGAATTAAAAAAATCGTATCTAGATTATGCTATGTCTGTAATTATAGGTAGAGCATTACCAGATATAAGGGATGGATTAAAACCTGTACATAGAAGAATATTATATGCAATGTACATTTTAAAAAATAACTTTAATACACCATATAAAAAATCTGCCAGAATAGTAGGGGATGTAATAGGTAAATATCACCCACATGGTGATAATGCTGTATATGATTCTATAGTAAGAATGGCGCAGAATTTTTCTTTAAGATATCCTTTAATAGATGGACAAGGAAATTTTGGATCTATAGATGGAGATCCTGCAGCTGCTATGAGATATACTGAGATAAGAATGTCTGAAATAACTTTAGAATTACTACAAGATATAAAAAAAAATACGGTAAATTTTTTACCTAATTATGATTCTACAGAAACAATACCAGAAATACTACCTAGTAAAATACCTAATATACTTATTAATGGATCTACAGGTATAGCAGTAGGTATGGCTACTAATATACCACCACATAATATTACAGAAATAATAAATGCTTTTATAAAATTTATTGAAAATAAGAAAATATCTATAAAAAAATTAATGAAATATATTAAAGGACCTGATTTCCCTACTGGAGGTATTATAGAAAACAACAAAGGAATATATAAAGCATATAAAACAGGTAAAGGAACAATTAAAATTAAAGCAAAAATAGATTTTAAAAAATATACTAAAAACAATAAAAAAATTATCATTATTAGAGAATTACCTTATCAAACTAATAAAATTAAAATAATAGAAAAAATAATAGAATTAATAAAAAATAAAAAAATAGAAGGAATATCTACTATTAGAGATGAATCTAATAAAGAAGGTATTAGGATTATAATAGAAACAAAAAAAGATATAAAAAGAAAAATTTTAATAAATAAATTGTTTTATTTAACCAATTTAAAAATTAGTTATAGTATTAATATAGTAGCAATATATAATGGTAAACCACAAAAATTTAATTTAAAAAAAATATTTAATATTTTCATTAAACATAGAAAAAAAATTATTAGAAATAAAACAATATTTAAACTTAACAAAATAAAAAAAAGAATACATATATTAAAAGGATTAATTTTTAGTTCATTACATATAAACAAAATAATAAATATCATAAAAAATTCTAAAAAAATTAATGAAGCGAAAAAAAAAATAAAGAAAAACATTTTAATATCTACAAAAAATTATAAATTAATAAAATTCAAAAAAAAAAGGTATAAATTAAGTAATAAACAAATTTCATCACTATTAAAACTAAATTTAAGTAAATTAACACATATAGAACAAAATAAAATTAAAAAAGAATATTTAATATTACAAAAAAAAAAAAATAAATTTAAAAATATTTTAATAAATAAAAAAATATTAATAAATTTAATTAAAAAAGAATTTATTGAAATAAAAAATAAATATGGAGATAAAAGAATAACAAAAATAAATAAAAAATATAAAAAAATAAAAACAAAAGACTTTATAAAAAAAGAAAAAATAATATTAATTTTAAATAAATATAATTATTTAACATATAAAAAAATATCTAAATACAATATTCAACATAAAGGAGGAAAGGGTAAAAAAATAATAAAAACTAAAAAAAATAATTTTATTAAAAATATTTTAATAACTAATACACATAGTGTAATATTTTTATTTACTAATAAAGGTAGATTTTTTAAAATTAAAATATATAAATTATTAAGTATAAATAATATAAAAAATGAATTAATTACAAATATAATTAAATTAAAAGAAAATGAAAAAATAACTTGTTGAACAAAATACAAAAAAAAATATAAATATTTTGTAATTATTACATATAAAGGATTAATAAAAAAAATTAAAATAAAAAAATTTAAAAAAAATGGTATTAATATAACTTACTTAAAAAAAAAAGATAAAATAATAAATGTAAATTTATTAAAAAAAAACACCGATATAATGTTATTTACAAAATTAGGAAAAGCTATAAGATTTAAAACTAAATTAATTAGAGAAACAGGAAGAACATCATCGGGAGTTAAAGCAATAAAATTAAATAAAAACGACAAAATTATATCCTCATTAATTCCTAATAACAAAAAAGAAATTTTAATAGTAACACAAAAAGGTTATGGTAAAAGAACTTTAATAAATGAATTTATTACCAAATCAAGAGCAATTAAAGGAATCAAATATATAAAAAATAACTTTAAAAATGGTAATGTAGTAAAAGTAATACAAATTAATATTACTAATCAAATACTATTAATAACAAACGAAAATAATATAATACGAATATTAGCCAAAGAAATAAAAATTTTAAAAAGAAATACACAAGGTATAATATTAATAAGACTAAAAAAACTAGAAAAAGTTATAGATATACAAAAAATATAATTTTATAATACATGTACGGAAGTGGTATTACTAGTACCAGAAGCTACTAATGCTCCAGAAATCATAACTACTATATCACCAACCTTAGCATAACCAGTAGAAATAGATAATTCTTTACCTACACGATAAAAATCATCAGTAGAATGTATAGAATCAACAACCATAGGTATTACACCTTTACTTAAAATTAATTGTTTAGCTACATAAAGATTTTTAGTTAAAGCTAATATTAAAGATTTAGGAAAATATTTTCTAATAAATTTAGCAGATTTACCAGCTCTAGTAAATACTAGTATTAAAGGTGAATTTAATTTTCTAGAAATATCCACTGCACTTCTACATATAGCTTCACTAATAGGCATATGTACATCATTTTTATAATTAGAAAAATTATATTCCATAGAATTATCAGTACGTTTACATATAGTAGACATAATTTTAACTGACTCTACAGGGTATTTTCCTTTAGCACTTTCACCTGATAACATAACCGCATCTGTACCATCTAATATAGCATTAGCAACATCACCAGCTTCTGCTCTAGTAGGTCTAGGATTAACAATCATAGATTCTAACATTTGAGTTGCAGTAATAACTATTTTTCTAGCATAATTACATTTTTTAATCATCATTTTCTGCGCAAAAATAACATCTTCTACAGGTATCTCTACACCTAAATCGCCCCTAGCTACCATTATTCCATCAGAAACATTTAATATGTTATCAAAATTATTTAAACCTTCTCTATTTTCTATTTTGGAAATAATTTGTATATTTTTACCACCATATTCATCTAAAAATTTTCTTATTTCTAGTACATCTAAACTTTTTCTTATAAAAGAAGAAGCCACAAAATCTACTTTATTTTTACAACCAAAAATTAAATCGGATTTATCTTTTTTAGATAAAAAAGGTAAAGATATAGGAATATTAGGCAAATTTATCCCTTTATTTTCTCCTAAAAAACCGCTATTTTTAACTTTACAGATTATTTTAATATCAGTTTTATCAATAACTAACATAGAAATTAAACCATCATCTACTAAAATAGTATCTCCTATATTAATATCCTTTACAAAATTTTTATATGATACACTTACTATATTTTTATTACCTATAAATTTTTTATCATAAATAAAACTAAACAATTGACCTGTTTTTAAAAAAACATCTTTAGAATTCTCTAATTTAGAAGTACGTATTTCAGGGCCTTTAGTATCCAGTAATAAAGATATATATCTTCCGGTAATTTTCATTACTTTTTTAAGATTAATAATATATTTTTTATGTATATCATGATCTCCATGGGAAAAATTTAATCTAGCAACATCCATACCAGCATATACTAATTTAGTTAATATTTTTATATTATTTATATTAGGACCTAAAGTACAAACTATTTTAGTTTTTTTCATATTATTTATTTATTTTAAATAAAAAATTATTAAACTGCGTTCTAGTGGAATTGAACCACTGGCTTCCATCACGTCAAAATGGCACTCTACCTCTGAGTTAAGAACGCAAATTAAATACAACATATTATATAAATATTATTATATACTATAATATAATAAAAATTAAAATATTTTTAACTATTAAAAATATAAAAATGCAAAAAAATATTATTAAGGAACTTAAAGAAAGAGAATTAATTATACAAATTTCGAATGAAAAAAAAATAATTAAAAAAATTAAAAATAAAAATATATATATATATTGTGGTTTTGATCCTAATAATGATAGTCTTCATTTAGGACATTTAATACCACTTATAACTTTAAAGAGATTTCTAAATTATGGATATAAAATTATAATTCTATTAGGTGGAATAACTTCTATTATAGGAGATCCTAGTTTTAAAAAAAAAGAAAGGAAAACTAAATCTTTAAATAATATAAATTATTATACAAAAAAAATTTCTTTACAAATAAAAAAAATTTTTAAAAATTATAAAAATTTACTACTATTAAATAACAAAAAATGATTTACCAATATGAAAATAATTTTTTTCTTAAAAAATATCGGAAAACATTTTAATGTTTACCAAATATTAAACAAAGAAGCAATAAAAACAAGAAATATAAAAAATAAGAAAGGAATTACATTTTCAGAAATATCATATAATTTATTACAAGGTTATGATTTCCTATATCTATATAAAAAATACAATACCTACATACAAATAGGTGGATCAGATCAATGAGGAAATATTATATCTGGTATAGATTTAATTAAAAAAATTTATAAAAAAGAAGTTTTTGCTATAACTTTACCATTAATAACTAATAAAAAAGGTGTAAAATTTGGAAAATCAGAAAATAATACTTTATGATTAAATCCTGATAAAACTACACCATATCAATTCTATCAATTTTGATTAAATATACCAGATAACAAAGTAAATACATTTCTAAAACAAATTACTTTTTTAAAAATTAAAAAAATTAATGATATTATAAAAAAAAAAAAAATTATTGATGTAAAAAAAATTTTAGCTAAAGAAATAACTAAAATTGTACATGGAAAAAAAGAATTTAAAAAATCTATATATATAGCTAACTTTTTTTTTAAAAAAAAAAACCAAAAAAATAAAAAAGAATTTTATAAAATATTTAAAATAATAAAATCTAAATTATATATACCTAAAAATATTATCAATTTAAAAGAAATTTTAATAAAATTAAATATTACACATTCTAAATCTCAATCACATAAATTAATTATAAATAAATCTATATATATAAATTATAAAAAAATATTAGATCCGGAATATAAAATAAAAAAAAAAGACAAATTATTTAATAACTTTACTATAATTAACAAAGGTAAAAAAAATTTTTTCTTAATAAAATGAAAATAAATTAATATTTTTCTATAGAAAAATTACTTGTATTAATAAAATATATTTTTTTTAATATATTAATAATATTATTAACCATATTACTATTTCCACATATCATAAAATGACTATTATTATTTATATATTTAGAATATTTTTTTTTTAAAAAAAAACTATTTATATAACCATAATAAATATTTAATTGATATTTATTAAAATACTTAATTTTTTTTTCTCTACTAATAAAAAAAAATAAATTTAAATAATTTAAACCATATTCTTTCTTCAAATTTATTAATTTATCTAAAAAATAAATATTTTTAAAATATTTAACTCCATACAGAAAAAAAATCTTTTTAAATTTTTTTTTAATATATTGATAATCACTTTTTAAAATAGACAAAAAAGGAGATATAGAAGTACCCATACATAACATCCATAATATATTTTTATTATTAATGTTTTTAATAATAAACTTTCCATAAGAATACTTAGATATATATATATTTTTAAAAGACATATTAAATAATAAATTACTAAAATAACTATTTTTTTTCTTTTTTAAAAAAAATTCTAATTCTTTATCACTACAAGAATTTACAAATGAATAAAATCTAAATTGAAAACCATATTTAGTTTTTAAACCTAATTTAGTAAATTGACCCCCAAAAAAGGGAGAAATATTATTTTTTAAAAATATAGAAAAATAATTTTTATTTCATATCTTTATCCTATTAATTTTATTTTTTATTCATTTCATAAAATTATTTTTTAAAATTACTAAATTCTAAAATTCCTTTATATAAATTAGAACCTACTTCTTCTTCTATACGTATTAATCTATTATATTTAGATATTCTTTCAGATCTACTCATAGAACCAGTTTTAATTTGACCAGAAGATATTCCAACAGAAATATCAGCTATAAAAGTATCTTCAGTTTCTCCAGAACGATGTGAAATTATTACAGAATAATTATTTTTTTTAGCTAAATTTATAGTTTTAAAAGTTTCAGTTAAAGTTCCTATTTGATTAGGTTTTATTAATATAGAATTTGCTACATTTAAATTAATACCTTTTTTTAATAAATTAACATTAGTAACAAATAAATCATCTCCTACTAATTGAATATTTTTTCCTAAAATACCAGTTAAATAAACATATCCCTCCCAATCTAATTCACTCAAAGGATCTTCAATAGATAATATAGAATATTTATTTATTCAATCATTTAATAAATCCGTAAATTCATAGAAAGAAAATTTTTTATTCTCAAATAAATATATTTTCTCTTTTTCATTATAAAATTCTGATGCAGCACAATCTAAAGCCAAATATATATCTTTACCTAAAATATAACCTGACTTATTTATGGCATCACTAATTAATACTAAAGCTTCTTCATTAGAATTTAAATCTGGAGCATATCCACCTTCATCTCCTATAGAAATTTTTTTATTATTTAATTTTAATATTTTACCTAAATTATGAAATACTTCAGAACATATTCTTACCGCATGTCTAAAACTATTTGCTCCAACAGGTAAAATCATAAATTCTTGAATATCTATATTATTATCAGCATGGCAACCACCGTTTATAATATTCATCATAGGAACAGGCATAGATAAAATATTATTTTTATTTAATTTAGATATATAATTAAATAAAGATAAATTTAAACTATTAGAACTAGCTTTAGCTACAGCCAATGAAACTGCTAATATAGAATTAGCTCCTAATTTAGATTTATTATCTGTTCCATCTAAATTTATCATTAGTTGATCAATATCACTTTGATTAATAGAATCTAAACCTATTATTTCTTTAGAAATAATGTTATCAATAATAAATACAGATTTTAATACACCTTTACCAAAAAAACGATTGACATCATTATCACGTAATTCTACTGCTTCATTTAATCCTGTAGAAGCACCAGAAGGAACTATAGCTCTACCACTATATCCACCTTCTAAATAAACTTCCGCTTCAACAGTAGGATAACCACGGGAATCTAATACTTCTCTTCCTTTAACTTTTATTATTTTACTCATTTATATCTCCTTAATATTAATATAGTTTAATTATAAAATGCATTTTAAAAACTATCAAATAAAAATATATTTTAAAACAAATATATTGTTAAATTATTAAAATAAACAAATTTCTATAAATACAGCAAATAAAATAATAAATATAATAATTTAATTCTTAAAATTTAATTTACATAAAAATATAAATATGATATCATAGTAATGATATCGCGGGGTAGAGCAGTGGTAGCTCGTCGGGCTCATAACCCGAAGGACGTTGGTTCAAATCCAACCCCCGCAATTATAATTACTTATAAAGAAAAAAATACTTTAATTAAATTATTTATAAAATATATAATTAATATACCTTTTAAAAACCCTACTATTAAACTTAAAAATACATTTAAAAAATAAATTATTGCTAAAAAAAAATTTCTTATTAAAGAAAATAAAAAACTTTCCAAAAAATAAATTATTAATATAAAAAAAAATAATGACATAAAAAACAAAATTTTTTTTTTAAAAAATAAAATAAAATATTGATTTAAAAAAAATAAAAAATAATTATTTAACAGAAAATAAAAAATATACAAAAAAAATAAAGAAAATAATTCCCTTAAAAAACCTCTTTTAAAACTATAAAAAACAGAAAAAAATATAATAAAATAACTAATCATATAAATAATTCTAGTAAAATTCATAAGTATTCTATATTAGAATAAAAAATTAATAATAAATTTTAAAGATTTAAAATTCTATTTTATATAAATATAAACCATATGGTTTAACTGAAAATGATCTGCATAAATTTTTATCTCTAGAAGATAAAATATGTTTTATCCAATTTATAGGATATTTTCCAATACCTACTAATAATAAACTACTAACAATATTACGAACCATACGATACAAAAAAGAATTAGCTTTAATATCAAATATAATATATTTTTTTTTTTTAAATATATTTAAATGCATAATATTTTTATATGTATTTTTAGATTCACATCCTGAAGAACGAAAAGAAGTAAAATCATGCTTACCTAATAAATAATAAGATGCTTGTAACATAAAATCAATATTAATATTACCTCTATAATACATAACTAAATTATTTAAAAAACTTGATCTAATACAAGAATTTAAAATAATATATAAATATCTTCTGGAATTAACATTATAACGTGCATGAAAATTATTTTTCACATATTTCATTCATTTAAATGTAATATCATAAGGTAAATTAAAGTTAGCAATTAATAATCATTCATTTTCATTTTTATATATGTAAGTATCAAAATGAAACATTTGACCTAAACTATGTACACCAGAATCTGTTCTACTAGAACATATAATATTAACTTTATGATTGGTAATTTTAGATAAACATTTTTCAATTATTTCTTGTATACTTAAACTATTATGTAATTGTTTTTGTCAACCAATATAATTCATTCCATTATATTCTACACAAACTAATAATCTATATATTCTATTTAACATAAAATTTATTTTTATTACGTAAAAAATATAATTTAGATTTATTAAAAAAATTTTTTTTTTTTATTAATATAGAATGTATAATAGGAGAATGAATAAAAAATATTTTTTCTATACCTTCACCATAAGAAAATCTCCTTAATGTTATAGAAGTATTTAAACCTTTATTTTTAATAGAAATAATTATACCTATAAAATTTTGTAATCTTTTTCTAGAACTTTCTACAACCCAAATTTTAACTTCTACTAAATAACCTGATCTTAAAAATGGAATATTTTTATTTAAATATTTTTCTTCCACAAAATTTACTAATTTATTTTTCATATATTTTTAAATATTTAATATTTTTTTAAAAAATTTTATTATTTTTTTATCTGTAAAAAAATTATTTAATAAATAAGGTTTATTAATTAAAGTTTTTATAAAAGATTGTTTTAATCTCCATAAATTAATATTTTTGTGATTACCTGATAAAAGAATTTCAGGAACACAAAAATTATTAAACTTATATGGTTTAGTATAATTAGGATAACCTAATAATCCTTTAAAATTAAAAGAATCATTTCTGCAGGAATTAATATTATTTATAATTCCAGGAATATTTCTTATTATAAGATCTATTAATACTAGAACAGAAATTTCACCACAACTCAATATAAAATCTCCTATAGAAATTTCCATATCAATATAATTATCAATAATTCTTTGATCTATACCACTATAACGACTACATATAAATATCAAAGAATCATAATTTAATAATTGATTAATTAAATCAACATTAATAATTTCTCCTTGAGGAGATAAATGTATTACAAAAGATTTTTTATATAAACTTCTAATTTTTTTAATAATATAATATAAAGGTTTAGGCTGAATCAATAAACCAGGACCACCACCATAAATTTTATCATCTACACCATAATTATCTTCTTTAAAATCCATTAAATTTCAAATATTAAAATTAATAATTTTTTTTTTAATACCTTTATATATTAAACCATTTTTAAATGGAGAAGTAAAAAAATCAGGATTTATAGTAATTATATCAAAATTCATTTCATTATTTAAACTAAAATTTATATACAACTATTTATTTAAACTAATATCTTTATATTTCTTAAATATAAATAAAACCCTCTTAGATAAAACTGCTCCTTTACTTATTCATAAATTAATATTTATAACATCTATAAATATATCTTTTGAAGAATCTAAATACCCTAAAGGATTATAAAAACCTAATTTTTGAATAAATTTACTATTACGAAATCTACGTTTATCAGCTACAACAATATGATAAAAAGGTTTTTTTTTTCTTCCATAACGAGCTAAACGTATTACTACCATAAAAACCTCAATTTAAATACATATAAAATTACTTTTTTAAAAAACTAATTAAATTATATAATAGTGGGAAAGGGATTCGAACCCTTGATACTATGAAAGTATACACATCTTCCAAACGTGCTCTTTAAACCACTCAGACACCCCACTATAAATTTATTTATATATACAATTATATACTAAAAAATAATAATATTTTGACATTTAAAAATATTTTTATTATACTAAAAATATATTCCTCTGTAGTTCAGTAGGTAGAACGGCGGACTGTTAATCCGTATGTCACTGGTTCGATCCCAGTCAGAGGAGTAAATTTATATATCTATATTAGATGTAATAACAAAATTATCTTCAATAAACTTTTTTCTTAATTTAATATTATCACCCATTAAAATTTTAAATAAATTATCAGTTTTATCATTATTATTAATAGTAATTTTAGATAATATTCTTTTTTCAGGATTCATAGTAGATTCTCATAATTGAATAGGATTCATTTCTCCTAATCCTTTATAACGTTGTATTAATATTTTTTTTTTATCTTTTTCTAAAATATAATTTATTAAAGAACCTAAATTAAAAAAATTTTTTTTTTTACCATTTACAATAATATATTTTATATAAAATTCATTAAAAAATGATATTTTTTTACCTAATTTCAAAAAAGAAAAATAATTATTTTGTAAAAAAAAATTATTAACACAAATAGTTTCTTTATTAAAATTATGTAAATAAAAAAACTTTATTTTTAAAAAAATATTTTTATCAAAAACTAATTTAAAAAATATTTTTTTCCTAAAAATAGAATCATCTTTATTTAAAAAAACAATAAAATTATTAAGTCATTTATTTAAATTAACTATTGAAAAATCAGATATTTTTTTAAAAAACATAAGTTTATTTAAAATAAAATACGATAAATTATTCTTATATTTAAATAAATAATTCAATATATTTATATATTTGTAAGATAAATGAATTAACATTTTATTATCTAATAAAATAGAATTATCATATTTATATAACTCAATATCTTTAAAAGATAAATTAATTTTATATTTTATAAGATCACAATAATTTTTAATATATAATTCTTTTTTACCTTCATTAATTTTATATAAAGGAGGACGAGCAATATATAAATAACCTTCTTTTATTAAAGAAGGCATATATCTATAAAAAAAAGTTAATAACAAAGTACGTATATGAGCACCATCTACATCTGCATCAGTCATAATTATTATATTATGATATCTCAATTTATTTAAATTAAAATTCTTATTACCAATACCACATCCTAAAACTGAAACCAAAATATTTATTTCTTTAGAAGATAAAATTTTTTCTCAATTAGTTTTCTCAACATTAATAATTTTACCCTTTAAAGGTAAAACAGCTTGATTAACACGATTCCTACCTTGTTTAGCAGATCCTCCTGCAGAATCTCCTTCAACTAGAAAAATCTCAGAATAAGCGGGATTTTTTTCCTGACAATCAGCCAATTTACTAGCTGTAATATTTAAATCTAAAATATTTTTTTTTCTTGATAATTCTCGAGATCTTTTAATCGATTCCCTTATATTATAAGAATTTATTATTTTATTAATAATTAATTTTGCATCATGATTATGATTTATTAAAAAAAAAAACAAATTTTTATTAACTAATGATTCAACTACATATTTTACTTCTGAAGATACTAACTTTCCTTTAGTTTGAGAAGAAAATTTTGGATCAAACATTTTTATATTAATAATAGCAAACAATCCTACTCTAGTATCTTCACCTATCACATTAATTTTTTTTTTTGTACTATATTTTTTTTTATCTATATAAATATTGATACTACGAGTGATAGCAGATTTAAAACCTATTAAATGAGTTCCACCATCTACCTGAGGAATATTATTAGTAAAACATAAAATTTTATTTTCTGTAGTATTTATCCATTGACATACTATTTCTAAATAAATATTTTTTTTTTTTTTTTTAAGAAAAAAAATATTTTTATGAAGTATATTTTTGTCTTTTATTAAATAAGATAAAAAAGATTTTATACCACCATAATTTATAAACTTATTTATATAATCAATTCTATTATCAATTAATTTAATATATAAACCAGAATTTAAAAAAGATAATTCATTTAATCTATTAAATATAATATTTAATTTAAATTGATTAAAATTTAAAAAAATTTTTTTATCAGGCCAAAATCTTATATAAGTTCCGCTAATATTAGTCTTACCAATAACTTTAATATTTTTTTGGGGAAATCCAAATTTATAAATTTGATAATAAATTTTATTATCTCTATATATTTTTAATTCTAATTTTTCCGATAATGCATTTACAACTGAAATACCCACACCATGCAATCCACCAGAAAATTTATATGAACTATTATCAAACTTACTACCAGAATGTAGTACAGTCATAATTAATTCAGCACTAGATATATTAGTATCACTATGTATATCTGTAGGTATACCTCTACCATCATCAAAAATTGATACAGAATTATCTTTATATAAGGTTACAAAAATTTTTTTACAAAAACCGGCTAAACATTCATCTATAGAATTATCTATTACTTCAAAAACCATATGATGTAAACCTGTACCATCACTAGTATCACCAATATACATACCAGGACGTTTACGAACAGCCTCTAAACCTTTTAAAATTTTAATACTTGAAGAATTATAAAAATTAGATAACATATTTATACTCATTTAAAATTAAATATTATTTATAATTGTATTGGCATAATCATATAATTAACATATTTATCATTAATGTTTAAAATTTTTACAATAGAATTATTATCTTTAAAATAAATACGTATTTGAGATGAATTTTTTATAGTATTCAAAATATCTAAAATAAACTTAATATTTAAATTTAAATTAATATTACTACCTGAATATTCAATTAATATTTTTTCTTTTGTTTCATTATTATTAGAATCATCAGAAGATAATATAAGACAATTATTCTTAAAAAATAAACAAACATAATTAGAAATATTATTACTTATAATTAAAGAACGTAATAAAGCATTTTTAAATATTATTAAATCTAAATCTACACAAAAATAATCTTCAAAAGACAAAAAAATATTAGAATAATCTGGGAAAGAACCATTTATTAAACTTCCATAAATAACATAATTATTAAAAATTATTCTAATCATATTAAAATTTACTTCAAAAATAACTTCTTTATCATCTAAAAAATCAAAAAATTTAAATAATTCTACCACTAATTTTTTAGAAATTATTAAAGAAAAATTTTTTTTTTTACTTAATAATTTAAAATATTTTATAGACAATTTATAAATAGAAATACGATAACTATCTGTAGTTACAAAAAAAAAAAAACCATTCTTATATTCTATTAACATACCATTTAAATAATAATATATATCTTGATCGCCCATAGAAAAATGTATTGAAAATATTATTTTTTTTAAAATATAACTAGAAATAGAAAATTTATTACAAAAAGAAAAATTTTTATTTATAATAGGAAACTGTAATACAGGTAAAGTATTTAATAAAGAAATACTATTTAAACAACATAATCTTAATCTATTTTTATACAAATTTAAAAAAATTATATCTTCATTTAAATAAGTACGAAATAATTCATATAAATTGCGCAAATTAACAGTAAAAGAACCAATAGAAAAAATATTTTTTTTTGATAATTTTATTTTACAATTAATTTCTATATCTAAATCAGTAACTTTTAAACTTAGAGCGTTAAAATCTATTTTAACTAAAACATATGTCAAAATAATATTTTTATTAGAAATATTAATATATGTATTTAACTTACTTAAAATATTAAATATTTTTTTTTTTTTTATAAAGAATTTCATATTTAGATAACAAAATTAATACAATTAAATTATTAAAATTAACAACATTACTAGTAAAAATATTATTTTTATTATCTTTTACAAAAATATATTCTATATATTAAAAACTTAATTTAAATAAACTATAACAAATTAATTTTTACTAATAAATAAATATATAACTAAGAAAATATAAAATTAATAAATATATTTAAATATAAAGAATATAAAAATATAATTCTATAAAAATTAAATATTTTCTTATATATAAAATATATTTTAATATATTAAATTAATCTATTTTTTTTTAGAAAGTATATAATATATCTTTTACAAAATCAATATTTATATTATTTCCATAATTTAAATACTTTAAATATATAAATAAATTTATATAATTATTATAAAACAAAATATATTATTTTATTAAAATTATAAATATAATATATATTTTTTTAAAAAAAGATAAAATTTATACTTTTAATTTTTTAAAAAATATACTTAATATTTTAATTATTATTAATATTTTTATTTAAATTTTAAATACATTTATTAAATATAAATAATAATTTAATATTAAATTTTATTTAATTATTAAATATATAAATATTACCAACAGTATTTATTAAAATAAAAAATCATAAAAATAAAATTAATAAATAAATTAACAAATTTATCATAAAAATTTTTTTAATAATTATTAAATATATAATAAAAAAATATAATATTAATTATATATAAAATTAAATAAATATTATCAATAAAAATATATAAATTTAAACCATATATTTATTTTAAATAAACTATATTTAAATTTATTAAAATATTTTATCTATAGATTTACTAATGAAATAAAACTTACATTTAATATAAATAAATATAATAGTATAATTATATATAAATAATATTAATTACGAATAAAAATAAAATATATGAAAAGAACATATCAACCATCAAAAATAAAAAAAAAACGTACTCATGGATTTAAAAAAAGAATGTCAACAAAAAATGGTAGAAAAATATTATCATATAGAAGAAAAAAAAAAAGAAAAAAAATATCTATATAAAAAATTTTCTTTACCTAAATTAATGAAAATAAAAATTAAAAAAATATATATATATAAAAATAAAATATATAATTTTTTATCAATTAAAAGTAAAATCAATAAATTACATTATCCTAGAATAGGAATAATAATTCCTAAAAAAAAAATTAAATATGCAGTACAAAGAAATAAAATAAGAAGAATAATACATGAAACATTTCGTTTACAACAACATAAAATTAAAAATAATGACTATTTATTAATAATTAAAAAATATATTCTAAATATTAAAAAAAAATTTTTATTTTTAATTGAAAAAGTATGAAAAAAATATTACAAATAAAATAATTAAATATTTAATAAAACAATGAATTCATTTAAAAAAATAATAATAATATTTATGATATTATTAAGTTCTTTAGCACAAGGAAAAAAAAATAAATACAAAAATAATTACATATATATAAAAAATAATGTTTTATTAATCAAAATAAATAAATTTAATGGTAATATAAATAAAATTAAATTATTAAAATATAAAGATACTAAATCAATAAAAAACTTAAATAGTAAAATAGATACCAATATATATAAAATTAATTTAAATAAATATAATAAAAAAAATATATTTTTTAAAAATATATATATATATAAAAATAAAGATTATATTAAAATAATATGAAATACAAAAGATAATAATACTATTTATAATAAATATTTTATATTAAATAAAAATTCATATAAATGATATTTAAACTTTAAAATAAAAAATAATTCTCAAAAAAATATCAGTTATAAAATATATAATAAAATAATTAATAAAAATAATAATATTACAAATAATGTTTCATATTTAGATGAAAATAATAAATTTGAAAAAAATAATATACATAATATAAAAAATATTAAATCATTTCCTCATAAAATTATTTGAACAACAATATCAGAAAAATATTTTTCTACTATTTTAATACCAATAAAAAACAATTATATAAATAACTTTAATATACAAAAAAAAAATAATGATACTATAGTAAAATATATAAATATTATAAAAATTAAACCTAAAGAAAATAAAACCATTAAATTCAAATTATGAACAGGACCTAATTTAACTAAAAATTTTAATAATTTATCAAAAAATTTAGATTTAAATATAGATTATGGGAAATTATGATTTATTTCTAAACCAATATTAAAAATATTAATTTATATAAATAAATTTGTAAATAACTGAGGAATTTGCATAATTATTATAACAATAATATCTAAAATACTTATGTATCCTATAAACAAATGACAATCAGAAATATTAAATAAAATTAATTATATTTATCCTAAAATAGAAAAAATTAAAATTAAATACAAAAATAAAAAAAATAAAATAAACCAAAAAATTATTAATTTATATAAAAAATATAATGTAAATCCAATAACAGGATTTATGCTTATTTTAATACAAATACCATTATTTATATCTATATATAATGTAATTTCTCAAACAACAGAATTTAAAAACTCAAAATTTATATTTTGAATACAAGATCTATCTTCATATGACCAATACTATATATTACCACTTATAATGGGTTTATCAATGTTATTACTACAAAAAAAAAATAACGATAATAAAAATATATTTTTAACACCATTAATATTTGTAATATTATCATTATATTTTCCTAGTGGAGTAATATTATATTACACAATTAATAACTTAATAACTTTTATACAACAAAATATATATAATTAAAATATGATCAAAAATTTTTATGAAACCATATTAGCTCAATCAACTCCTATTGGATATGGAGGTATAGGTATAATTAGAATATCAGGTAAAAATTCTAAAAATATAGCCCAAAAAATATTAAATAAAAAATTATCTCCAAGAATTGCTAAATATACTTCTATAAAAAATAAAAATGGAAAAATAATAGATTTTGGTATTGCAATATATTATAAATCTCCAGATTCATTTACAGGAGAAGATGTTTTAGAAATTCAATGTCACGGAGGTCAAAAAATTATTAACTTAATTATTAAATCCATAATAAATTTAAAAATTAAAAATACAAGAATAGCAGAACCAGGAGAATTTACTGAAAGAGCTTATTGAAATAATAAAATAGATTTAATACAAGCAGAAACTATAAATAATTTAATATATTCTAATTCTGAAGAAAATATTTTTTCAGCAATCAAATCATTAAAAGGAGATTTTTCTAAAAAAATTAAAAAATTAATTAAAATAATTAATAATTTAATTTGTAAAATAGAAAAAAAAATTAGTTTTTCAGATAAAGAAATCAATTCATTACAAATAATAAAAATTAAAGAAAATATAAATTTCATATACAAAAAAATTAAAAATATATATAAAAAATCTCAAAAAAGTTTTTTTATTAATAATAAAATAAATATTTCTATAATAGGTAAACCTAATGTTGGTAAATCAAGTTTAATGAATTTATTAACCAACAAAAAAACCTCTATAGTAACTAATATACCTGGAACTACTAGAGATATAATTAAAAAATACCTAAATAATAATAACTTTAAAATACAAATAAATGACACTGCGGGAATACATAATACTAATAATAAAATAGAAAAAATAGGAATTAAAAAAACATGAAAATTAATTGATAAATCTCAAATAATTATTTTTATAGATAATGCATTTAATACATCAGAAAAAAAAATATATAAAATATATAAAAAAAAAATACAAAAAAAAATTAAAAAAAAAAAAAAAATATTATATTTAATACGCAATAAAATAGATTTATCAAAAGAAAAAAAAAAAATAATAAAAAAAAAAAAATATATTATTATAAATATGTCTATAAAAAAAAAATATGGAGTTAAAATAATTAAATCAGAAATAAATAAACAAATCAAAAAAATTAATAAAAAAAATATATTTTTAGTACAACAAAGACATTTAAGTTTAATTAAAAAAATTTTAAAAGAAATTAAAAATTCTAAAAAAATAATTAAAAAAGATACAAATAAAAAAATAACTAATTTAGATATAATATATCAAAATTTATTTAACAGTCAAAAATTATTTAACGAAATATTAGGAACAAAAAAATTTACATCAAAAAAAATTATTTATAATATATTTAAAAAATTTTGTATAGGTAAATAAATTTATTATTGATATGAATATAAAAAAAAAAATAATAATTACAAAAAAAAAATCTAATATAAGAATAGATATTTTTATAAAAAAAAAAATTAAAAATGTTTCTAGAAATAAAATACAAAAATTTATAAAAAAAAAAGGTATTTTAATAAATAATAAAATAATAAAAAAATCTAATTACAAAACTAAATTAAATGACTTAATAATTATTATTAACATAAAAAAAAAAATAATATATAAATCCAATAATAATATTATATTAAATAAAATATATGAAGATAATAATATATTAATAATTAATAAACAAAATAATATTATCGTTCATCCAGGATGTGGAAATAAAAATAATACATTAATGAATGCATTAATGTATTATTATCCCATAATATATAAAAATGTACCTAGATGTGGAATAATTCATAGATTAGATAAAAATACTACAGGATTATTAATAATAGCTAAAGACATAAAAACATATGAAAAATTAATTAATAATATGAAAAAAAAAAAAATTTTTAAATCATATATAACTTTAGTATGAGGTAAAGTAAAATCTAATGGAATAATAAATAAACCCATATTAAGACATAAATATCAAAGAAAAATAATGTCTATAAATAAAAATGGTAAAAAAGCGATAACACATTTTAAAATAATAGAAAAATATTCCTTTTGTACATTATTAAAAATAAATTTAGAAACCGGTAGAACACATCAAATTAGAGTACATATGAATTATATAAAACATCCTATTATAGGAGAAAAAATATATACAAGAAAAAATATTTCAAAACAATTTAACATACCTAAAATAATAAAAAAAAAAATATGTAATTTCAAAAGACAAGCACTACATGCTCATTCATTAAGATTTAAACATCCTAACAATAAAAAAAAAATCACCCTTTATTCACATCTACCTAAAGATTTATGAAACTTAATTTTCAAATGTAGATTATACAGTAAATTTAAAAATTAAATTTTAATCATCTTTCTAAAATAAATACTGCAGAAATAGTATGTATATTATATTTGGAATAAAATAATTTATAAAAAATTAAATTATTATTAATAAAATTACGTGCAGCACAAGTAGTAAATCTTTCATCAGAAAAAAAAATTTTTAAACCAAATTTATTAATTAAACAAAATGCAAATTTTTTTATATATTTAGAAATTAATTTACTATTATTATTTTCTAAATCATAAGGATATCCTATTACAGCTGTTTTAATTAACCAAATATTGATTATTTTTTTTATATCTATTCAATTTATAGGAATACCATTTTTAGCATTTAAACAAACTAAAGGATTAGCGGTTCTGGTGTATCTTTGTCCTATAGCTACTCCTATATTTTTCATACCAAAATCAAAAGAAATAATAAACATATATTATATTACACATAACAAGTTCTTTAAATTTTATTTTAAACAAATAAATTTAATACTAAAATAGCATTTTAAAATAAAAAACTAATAATTTCAAAATATTATTTAATTTTCATTATCTAAAATATTATAGATATAATTTTTATAAAAAATAACATATAAAAATTATTTAAATTAAATACAAAAATTAATTTTATTCTTATAAATATAAGAATATTTTTTAAAAAAAATAAACATTTAAAATACTTAAATTAATATTAATACACAAAAAAAATAAAATTAACAATACTATATATATTTAAAAAGTTAATAATGAAAAAAAATAAAATTAAATATATAATAACATATAAATGTATTAACTCAAAAACATAAAATTTAACTTATAAATAATAAAATGGAAAAAATAATATTTTACAGTTCTCAAAAATATGAAATAAAATATTTTAATAAAATAAATAAAAAATATAAATTTAAAATTACTTATACAAAAAAAAAATTAAATTTACATACAGTAAATAAAGTTAAAGGATTTAAATATATTTGTATATTTGTAAATGATAATCTTAAAGATATAAAAATAATAAAAAAATTAAAAAAATTTAAAGTAAAATTAATCGCTTTAAGATGTACAGGATTTAATAATGTTAATTTAGAGTTATTAAAAAAAAATAACATAAAAATAATAAATGTTAAATCTTATTCACCTGAATCCATAGCAGAATATACATTAGGATTAATTTTAAATTTAAGTAGAAAAATATATTTATCTTATCAAAATACTAAAAATAAAAACTTCAAACTTAATAATTTAGTAGGTTATAACTTAAAAAATAAAACTGTAGGAATTATAGGAACAGGTAAAATAGGTAAAATAGTAATAAAATTATTAAAAAATTTTCAAACTAAAATATTAGCATTTGATATTATTAAAAATAATGAAATATTAAAATATGGTGCAAAATATACATCAATAAAAAATATATATAAATATTCAGATATAATTAGCTTACATTGTCCATATAATGAAGAAAATCACCATATGATAAATAAAAAAGTTATAAAAAAAATGAAAAATAAAGTAATGATTATAAATACTAGTAGAGGTGAATTAATTAATACCAAAGATATAATAAATGCAATAAAAAAAAAGCAAATTTCTTCTTTAGGTATGGATGTATATTATCAAGAAGAAAAATATTTTTTTAAAAATTATTCTAATAAAATAATTAAAGATAATAATTTAAATATACTTTTATCATATCCAAATGTTTTAATAACAGGACACCAAGCTTTTTTAACTAAAGAAGCACTAATAAATATATCAAAAATTACTTTAAATAATATATATAAAATATCACAAAATTTAAAATGTGATGATTATATTTAAATATAAATATGTATCAACAAGGATTCAAAACAAAAATTAAAAATGATTATTTTCCAAAAGGAATAAATAAAAAAATTATTAAAATAATATCTCAAAAAAGGAAAGAACCAATATGAATGTTAGAAATAAGATTAAAAGCATACAAAATATGAAAAAAAATGAAAGAACCTCATTGATTAAATGGAAAATATAATAAAATAAAATATAAAAAAATAAAATATTTTTCTAAACCACAAGAAAAATCTTATATTAAGAAAAACATTAAAAAAACATTCAATAAATTAGGTGTATTAAGAAAAAATAGTAATCTAGGTGTAGATGCTATATTTGATTCTGTATCAATTAAAACAACATACAAAAAAAAATTATATAATAAATATGGTATAATATTTTGTTCTTTTAATGAAGCAATACAAAATTATCCTAAATTAGTTAAAAAATACATTTGTAAGGTAATACCTATAAATGACAACTTTTTTTCTACTTTAAATACAGCAGTATTATCAGACGGAACATTTATATATATCCCTAAAAATACAAAATGCCCAATAAATTTATCATCTTATTTTAGGATAAATGCAAATGTTAGCCAATTCGAAAGAACTTTAATAATATTAAAAAAAAATAGTTCTTTAGAATATATTGAAGGATGTTCAGCATCAATAAAAAAATATAACCAATTACATGCTGGTGTAGTAGAAATAATTTTAAGTCAAAATTCTAAAATTAAATATTCTACTGTTCAAAATTGATTTCCTGGTAATCCGAAAGGAGGAGTATTTAATTTTGTTACTAAAAGAGCATTATGTAAAGGAAATAAAAGTCAAATATCTTGAATACAATTAGAAACAGGATCTGCAATAACATGAAAATATCCTAGTACAATACTTTTAGGTAATAACTCAAAAGGAAGTTTTTTTTCTATATCATTAACTAAATTAAAACAACAAGCAGATACAGGAACTAAAATGATACATATAGGTAAAAAAACAAAATCATTTATTTTAGCTAAAAGTATAGCAACAGATAAAAGTATTAATACTCATAGAAGTTTGGTAAAAATAAATAGAAAATCTAAAAAATCAAAAAATTTCACTAAATGTTCTTCATTGATGATAGGAAATAATTGTTGTATATTTACTCAACCATATATTAAATCTCAAAACAAATATTCATATATAGAACACGAAGCTAGTACTACATATATAAAAAAAGAACAAATATTTTTTCTTATGCAAAGAGGAATAAAAAAAAATTATGCATTATCAATGATAATTAATGGATTTTGTCAAAATATTTTAAATAAATTACCACCAGAATTTATTTTAGAATCTAAAACAATATTTAACATTTTTTAAAAAAATATATTTTATATGTATATATTAAAAATTAAAAAACTACAAGTTAAAATAAAAAAAAAATATATTCTTAATAATATAAATTTAAAAATAAAATACGGAGAAACTCATGTACTTATTGGACCAAACGGTTCAGGAAAAAGCAGTTTATCTTTAGTTTTAGCAGGTCATAAAAAATACGAAATAATTAAAGGAAAAATATTTTTAGATAATATAAATATTAATAAATTAACTATAGATAAAAGATCTAAAAAAGGATTATTTATATCATTACAAAATAGTATAGAAATACCAGGATTAAATAATCAATATTTTTTATTTCAAGCTTATAACTCTAAAAGAATTTATAATAAAAAAAAAGAAATAAATCTAATAAAATTCAAAAAAAAAATATTTAAATATTTAAAAAAAATAAATTTTTCTAAAAAATTTTTACAAAGATCTCTTAATGTAGGTTTTTCAGGGGGGGAAAAAAAAAAGAATGACATATTACAAATATTAATTTTAAAACCTAAATTAATTATATTAGATGAAATAGATTCAGGATTAGATGTTAATACATTTCAAAAAATTATTAAAATAATCAATAAATTAAAAAAAAAAAAAAAAGTTTTCTAATAATAACTCATAATTTTAAAATATTTGATTATATTAAAATTAATAAAGTACATATTTTAAATAAAGGAGAAATAATTGCATCAGGAAAAAAAAATATTATTAAAATAGTTAAAAAAAAGGGTTACAAATATTTCAAAAAACAAAAATAATTTTAATAAAAATTATTTATGAAAATAAATAAAAGTAAAAATAAATATGAAAAAAAAATAAAATATATTATTAATAAAGTAACTAAAAAAATTTTACAAATAAAATCTAACAAAATATTTATTTTAGGTAGAAAAATTATATTATACAAAAATATAAACAAATTATTATCTATAAAATTACCCAAAAGTAAATATTACTTTATAAAAAAAAAAATAAAAAAAAAAAATATTAATTTACCTATACATTTAATTATAATTAAAAAAAAAAAAAACGATTTTTTTAATATAAATATATCCATTAATAAAAATATATATATAAATATTATAGAAGAAAAAATAAATATCAGTAAAAATAAGTACTTTAATTTATTTTTAAATATAATAATACGTAAAAAATCTTACTTATATTATTTAAGAATAATAAATAATAATTTAAAAACTAAATTTTATTATGTAGATAATATTCAAGTAAATACTAAATCTAAATTTAAAAATAATATTTTCTTTATAAAATTTAAAAAAATTAATCTTATTAGTAATATAAAATTAAAAAAAAAATCTATTTTAGATATAA
Source organism: Candidatus Stammera capleta (assembly GCA_036689465.1). Classification (GTDB taxonomy): domain Bacteria; phylum Pseudomonadota; class Gammaproteobacteria; order Enterobacterales; family Enterobacteriaceae; genus Stammera; species Stammera capleta_AP. The sequence goes on from CP144833.1 coordinate 183,511, forward strand.
ATAATATATCTATATTGCAAAAAAATTATTTAAAATTTAAAATAAATGTATTACATTGTTCTTCAAATACACAAAGCTATCAAAAATATAATAATATTATTTTAGAAAAAAGTATAATGAATTTTTCTGGATGAATAAAAATATTTAAACAATCATATTTTTCTAAAGCAAAAATAAAAAATAATAACTTATGTATTTGTAAAAAATCAATTATAAATACTTCTCCAAAATTAAAAATAGAAAATAAAAATGCAAAATGCAAACATAATGTTAAAATAAATAATTTAAATAAAGAAATAATATTTTATTTATTAACAAGAGGAATAAAATTTCAAAAAATAAAAAAAATATTAATTTTAAAATTTATTAAAAAAATATTAAAAAATAAAAATAATATACATATATATAAAAAAATATATTATATGTATAAAAAAATATTCAAATAATATATGAACTATAAAATAAAAAAAATAAAATTAGACTTTCCTATATTAAGGAAAAAAATTAATAGAAATAAAATGGTTTATTTAGATAATGCATCTACATCTCAGAAACCTAAAATTGTAATTAATTCTTTAAATAAACTTTACAAAAATAATTATTCTTCTGTTAATAGAAGTATATATACACTAAGTAATAAAAATTCTAATAAAATAGAAAAAATAAGAATTAAAATAGCTAAATTCATAAAAGCTACATCACCAGAAGAAATTATTTTTACTCAAAATACTACCGAAGGTATTAATTTAATAGCAAATGTACTAAGTAAAAAACATATATGTTCTAAAAATAATATTATAATTTCTATTTCAGAACATCATGCTAATTTCGTAACATGATATATAATTTGTAAAAATATAGGATGTGAATTAAAAATTATTGATATAGATAAAGACGGAAATATTAATATAAATAAATTAAAAAAAATAATAAATAAAAATACTAAAATTATATCACTTACTCATATATCTAATGTATTAGGAATAATAAATCCAATAGAAAAAATTATTCAACTAATTAAAAAATTTAATATTATTACTATAATAGATGGATCTCAATCTATAGTACATAAACATATAAATGTTAAAAAAATTAATTGTGATTTCTATATATTTTCTGGTCATAAAATGTATGCTCCAACAGGAACAGGTGTAATATATTGTAAAAAAAATATAATTCAAAACCTAGATCCTTGAAAATTAGGCGGGGGAATAATAGCTAATATAAATATAAAAAACAATAATATCAACAACATAAAATTCATTAATTCACCATGAAAATTTGAATCTGGAACATATAATTTAGAATCAATTATAGGATTAGGAAAAGCTATTGATTACATTAAATCTATAGGATTAAAAAATATTATTAAACATGAAAAAAAAATTATTAACTATACCTTAAAAAAATTAAAATCAATACCAAATATTAAAATATATGGTACATTACCTAAAGTAGGTTTAATATCATTTAATATAAAAAAATTTCATTGTTATGATATAGGTATGTTATTAGACCAATATGGTATATCTATAAGAACAGGTAATCAATGTAGTATACCTTTAATGAAATTTTACAATATACCTGGAGTATGTAGAATATCTATAGCTATGTATACTTCTAAAAAAGATATAAATACTTTTATATATACACTAAAAAAAATTATCCAGAAAATTAAATAACCATGAAAAAATTACCAAATAAAAAAAAATTAATAAACAATTTTAAAATATGTTGAAATAATGAAGAAAAATTAATGTATTTAATAGATTTAGGTAAAAGTCTACCATTAAATAATAAAAATATACGTAATAAAGAAAATTTTATTTATAAATGTAATAGTAATATATGAATAAAAATTAAAAAAAATAACAATATTATAAAAATTAATGGAGATAGCAATACACTAATTATAAAAGGATTATTAGCAATAATAATTATTATATATAATAAAAATAATAATATAAAAAAAATAAATAATAAAATATATAATTTTTTAAATAAAATTAATTTATTAAAACAATTTACCTTAAATAAATTAACTAATTTAAATACTATACTTCTGTATATTAAAAAAAAAATTTTAAATATTCAAAATAAAGATAATAAAAAATAATAATATAATAAATATAAATATGAATAATATTTAATTTATAATTTAAAATTAAAAATATATGTTATGAAATTTAATTAAAATTAGTTTATCAACTTTTTTATCTAAAATAATAGGATTTTTAAGAGATATGGTTATAGCAAATGTTTTCGGTATAAATATAGAAACCGATTCATTTTATACTGCATTTAGATTACCTAATATGTTAAGAAAAATATTTGCAGAAGGAGCATTTTCATACGTTTTTATTCCCATATTAACAGAATATAAACAAAAAAAATCAAAAAAAAAAATCAATGAATTAGTATCAACAGTATATTATATGTTGTTAACAATACTTGTAATAATAACAACATTAGGAATAATATTTTCTACTAGAATTATAAAAACCATATCTCCAGGATTTATAAAAAATGAAAATAAATTCCAATTAACAGTAAATATACTAAAAATTACTTTTCCTTATATAATATTAATATCTTTGTCATCATATTTAACATCTATATTAAATATATGAAATATATTTATATCTCCTACATTTATACCAATAATATTAAATACAACAATAATATTATGTAGTTTATTTATTATAAAATATTTTCATAAACCTATATATGGATTATCTTTATCTATTATAATAGGAGGAATATTGCAATTAATATATCAAAAAATTAATATTAAAAATACACCTTTAAAAATTAAAATAAATAATATTAATATATTCCATCCGGAAATTAAAAGAATATTAATAAATATATGTCCTATTATTTTAAGTATGTTGTTATATCAAATATCTCAGGTAATTAACAGCAGCATTATATCTTATTTACAAGAAGGAACAATATCTTGAATATATTATGCAGATAGATTAATAGAATTACCATTAAGTATTATAGGTGCTACTGTAAGTAGTATTTTATTAACTAAATTGTCTAATAGTTATCATAAAAAAGACAATAAAAAATTTAATAAAACAATAAATAAATACATAAAAATTACATTATTATTAAGTATACCTATATCTATATTACTTATATTGTTATCAAAAATAATCATAATAACTTTATTTAAATATGGTAAATTTACTACTATAGATGTTTTAATGACATCACAAATATTAATTTCCTATGCATTAGGATTAACAGGATTAATATTTATTAAAATTATTACTCCATGTTTTTATTCACAATATAATAATAAAATACCAATTAAAATAGCGTTATTAAATTTAATTATTACACAAATAATGAATATTTTTACTATTAAAATATTTAAACATGCGGGATTAGCATTATCAATAAGTATATCTTCATATATAAATTCAATAATATTATATTTACAACTTAGAAAAAAAAAAATTATTAACTATAAATACAATTGAAAAATATTTATAATTAAAATTTTTTTATCAAGTTTAATAATGTGAATTATTTTTGAATTATTATTTAGAAATACATATAATAATTTCATCAACCTAAACTTTAAATTTAGATTAATGAAACTATTATTAATATTAACTACTAGTAGTATTACTTATATATCTAGTTTATTTTTACTAGGAATAAAAATTTAATAATTAAAATATTTACATAACCGTCTTTTTTAATGATTTAACACAATCTATAGATGACTGTACAGTATCTATTTTTTCTGCTAATTCATCTGAAATTTCAATATTAAATTCTTCTTCTAATGCCATAATTAGTTCTATAATATCTAAAGAATCTGCTCCTAAATCATTAATAAAAAATTTATCATTTTCTACTTCATTTAATTTAACTCCTAATTGATCACTAATAATTTCTTTAATACGTTCCTCTAGACTTGACATATATAATTATTCCTTTACTTTGAATTAAAATTAAACCTATTGATATTATACATTATTTTAAAATTAACTATATAAATTAAATAAAACAAACTTAAAAATAAAACTTTATTTTTTTTTACTAATTATAGGAATATGATGATATAATGAAAATTTACCAGTTTTTTTATTGAAAAACAAATTAGGTAATTTTAAACTTTTTTGAGATCTACGATGTCCTCTTCTGGATCTACTTTTTTTACTTTTTTGTACAGCCATAAAAACTCCTAAAAAATTAAATATTAATTTTATTGATCTTTTCTAATATTAATAATAACTTTTTATCTAAATGAACAAAAAATTTTTTTTTAATATTTAAAAAAGGATGCAAAAAACTTATATAATAAGCATGCAAAAATAATCTATTAACTTTTATTTTAGAAAAAAGCAATTTATCTAAATTTTTATTACCATAAATACGATCAAAAACAATTGGAAAACCTAAATATTTTACATGTAATCTTATTTGATGATTTCTTCCTGTTAAGGTTTGAATACTAAGTAAAGTATAATTACTAATATATTTTAAAAATTTAAAAATAGTTTTGGATACTTTTTTTTTACCATTTTGTACACATACAAAATCTTTAACTATTTTTTTAGTAAAAGGTCAAATACCATGAACTAAAACAAAATATTTTTTAATTACTCTACTAAATTTAAAATCATTTTGCAAATTACATAAAATTTTTCTATTTTTAGCTAATAACAATATTCCAGAACAATCTTTATCTATACGATGAATTAATTCTAAATATTTTTGATAATATATATTATTTCTAAAAACATCAATAATATTAATACCTATACCTGTACCACCATGAACAGATATTCCATAAGGTTTATTAATAACTAACAAATAATTATCTTCATATATAATCATTTTTTTAAATTTTAAAATATTTTTTTTACTAATATATATATATTTAGTAATATTTAATTTTATTAATGGTATACGAATAACATCGTTAATTTTTAATTTATATTTAGGTAAAATACGTTTTTTATTAACTCTAATATTACCTTTACGTAATAAAACATATATTTTATTTTTAGATATATGTTTAATTTTTTTAAATAAAAAATTATCAATTCTTTGATTTATAGAATCATTATCAACAGTAATAAAACTTAAAAAAAATTTATTTTTCATATAAATATTATAATTATCTTTTATTAAAAAACATAAAATAAAATATATTAAATACATTTTTAAAAATATGTAATAATAAATATTTAAAATTAAGTAAATATATTAATATACTTAAAATATTTGGAAATTGAGAAGTAAAAATGAAAAGAATGTTGATAAACGCTACACAAAAAGAAGAATTACGTATAGCATTAGTAGATGGACAAAAATTATATGATTTAAATATAGAAAACACTAAATATACACAAAAAAAATTGAATATTTATAAAGGAAAAATTACCCGAATAGAACTTAGTTTAGAAGCGGTATTTATAAATTATGGATCAAAAAAAAATGGTTTTTTACCAATAAAAGAAATATCAGAAAAATATTTAAATAAAAAAGAAAAAAATATTAAAAATGCATTATATGAAGGAAAAAAAATAATAGTTCAAATACGCAAAGAAGAAAGAGAAAATAAAGGAGCAGTATTAACAACATTTATTAGTTTAGTAGGTAGTAATATAATACTTTTACCAGATAATCCTAAATCTAGCGGTATATCAAGAAAAATAGAGGGTAAAGAAAGAAATAAAATAAAATCCAAATTAAAAAAAATACATTTACCTAAAAATATGGGTTTAATAATTAGAACATCAGGTATTGATAAATCTCTTGAAAAACTTAAATCTGATATAGAATTAAAATTAAAACACTGAGAATATATTAAAAAAATAGCAAAAAAAAAACAAGCTCCTTCATTAATATATCAAGAAAATAATATACTCATTCGTACATTTAGAGATTATTTACATAACGATATAAATGAAATTATAATAGATAATTATAAAATTTATAAATTAGCTATAAATAAAATATATGAATTAAAAAGAAATAATTTTATAAAAAAAATAAAATTTTATAAAAATAATATTCCTTTATTTATATATTTTAAAATAGAAACACAAATAGAATCAGCTTTTAAAAGAAAATTAAGATTACCTTCAGGAGGATCAATAACCATTGATATTACAGAAGCATTAACATCTATAGATATAAATTCATCAAAATCAACAAAAAATAAAGATATAGAAAATACAGCTTTTAATACTAATTTAGAAGCTACTGATGAAATAGCTAGACAATTAAGATTAAGAGATGTAGGAGGGTTGATAGTTATAGATTTTATAGATATGTCTATATTACAAAATCAAAAAATTATAGAATATAAATTAAAAAAAAATATTAAAAATGATAGAGCTAAAATCCAAATAGGATATATTTCTAAATTTGGTTTATTAGAAATGTCTAGACAAAGACTAAATCCTTCTCTTAAAGAATCCAGTTATTATATGTGCCCTAGATGTTGTGGTTCTGGTAATATTAGAGATAACGAATCATTATCATTATCTATATTAAGAATTATCGAAGAAGAATCTCTTAAAAAAAATATTAAAAAAATACATGCTATAGTTCCAATAAATATAGCATCATATTTATTAAATAAAAAAAGAGATCATTTATATAATATAGAAAAAAAAAAAAAAAAAAAAATTAAAATTATAATTATACCTAACGAAGAAATAGAAACACCTAACTATTCCATAATAAAAATAAAAAAAAATAAAGAAAAAAAAAAATACAAAAAAAAAAAAATAAATAATATAAAAAAAAATAATTATTATAAATATAAAAAAATAAACAATTATATAACAGAAAATAAAAAAAATAATAATTTCTTAAATAAAATTAAAAATAAAATTTATGAAAAAATAAATATTTTCATTAACAAAATTAAAAAAAACATATTTCAAGAAAGAATAAATTATCAAAATGATAATGAATATAAAGATAATAAAAGAAAAAATCTTAAAAAAATACTTGAAACAATATAAAAAATAAATAAAAATAAATAATTTCTTTTTAAAAAAATGAATAAATATAATCATAAAAAAATAGAAAAAAAAATTCAAAAATTTTGAATTAAAAATAAAATTTTTAAATCTAAAATAAATATTAAAAAAAAAAAATATTATTGTTTATGTATGCTACCTTATCCTTCAGGAAAATTACATATTGGACATGTTAGAAATTATACTATAGGAGATATTATTTCTAGATATCAACGTTTAAAAAATAAAAATGTTTTACATCCTATAGGATGAGATTCTTTTGGTTTACCAGCAGAAAATGCAGCTATAAAAAATAAATCTACACCTTATAAATGAACCATTAATAATATTAAATACATGAAGAAACAATTACTTATGTTAGGTATAAGTTATGATTGAGATAGAGAAATTAATACTTGTGATCCTAATTTTTATAAATGAGAACAATGACTATTTATAAAATTATTTGAAAAAAAATTATTATACAAAAAAAAAAGTATAGTAAATTGATGTCCAAAAGATAAAACTGTATTAGCTAATGAACAAGTTATATCTAATAAATGTTGAAGATGTAATACTAAAATAAAATATAAAAATATTTCACAATGATTTATTAAAATTACTAAATATGCTAAATATCTTTGAAAAGATTTAAAATATCTAAAATATTGACCTAAAAAGGTTAAAAAAATGCAAAAAGAATGAATAGGTAAATGCAAAGGTATAATAATAAAATTATTTATTAAATCTATTAAAAAAAATATTAAAATATTCACTAAAAATATAAATAATATTGAAAATATCATATGTATTTCTATTTCTTTAAATCATAATTTAATAAATATAATTAAAAAAAAAAAAATATACATATATAAAAAAATCAAAAAAAATATTTATAAAAATAAAAATGAATGCATAGGTATATATACAGAATTTAATGCTATTAATCCTTTAAACAAAAATAATATACCTATATGAGTAACAAATTTTACAGAAGATTTATATAATACTAAATCAATATTTATAATAAAAAAATATTGTAAAAAACATGATACTTTCATTAAAAAATATAAATTAAATAATAAAATTGTACAAAAAAATAAATATAATATAAAAAAAAAATTATTTAAAAAAAAAATTATTAAAAAAAAAACTAATTTTAAACTTAAAGACTGAGTCATTTCAAGACAAAAATATTGAGGTGTACCAATACCTATAGAATATAAAAATAATATTTATAAAACAATAAATAAAAAAAAATTACCATTAAAATTACCTAAATTAAAAAATAAAAAATTTTGTTCCAATTTTTTAAAAATTAATACATCATGAAATTCTTTTAAAAAAAATAATAAAATTATAAAAAGAGAAACCGACACATTAGATACTTTTATGGAATCTTCTTGATATTATTTAAGATATATATCACCTAAATGTAATAATAAAATTTTTGATACTAAAAAAGCTAATTATTGATTACCTATTGATATATATATAGGAGGTATAGAGCATGCAAATATGCATTTAATTTATTTTAGATTTATGCATAAATTTTTTAAAAATATTGGTCTTGTAAAATCTATAGAACCAGTAAAAAAATTAATTTGTCAAGGAACCGTTTTAGTAGATACATATTATTACATTGATAAAAATAAAAAAAAAAAATGAATTAATTTTAATAAAATAGAAAAAAAAAAAATTAATAATAAAAATATATTTTACCTAAAAAATAAAAATATTACTTTAAAATATATTGGTAAATATAAAATGTCTAAATCTAAAAATAATGGTGTAAATCCTAATAAAATAATTAAAAAATACGGAGCAGATACTTTAAGATTATTTATAATATTTGCATCTCCAATAGAAAAAAATTTAGAATGAAATGAAAAAAATATTATAGGTTGTTATAGATTTTTAAATCGTTTATGAAAATTAGTATTTGAATTTAAAAATATAAAAATAATTAATTACACAAATAATAATATTGAAAAACAAAAATATATAAAATATTTTTTAAATACAACCATAAACGAAATTAATAAAGACATGAATATAAAAAATCAATTTAATACTGTAATATCTAAAATTATGAAATTTACTAAAATTTTAAAAAATTATAAAATTAATAATTACAAAGATTATACATTAAAAAAAAAATGCATTAATAAAAATTTAATATTAATTTATCCTTTTGCCCCTCATATAAGTTTTTATTTATGAAAAAAAATGGGTAATAATATTAATATTGATGAATCTTTTTGACCTAAAATAAATAAAAAATATTTAAATATAAAAAATAAAATTAATTTAGTAATACAAATCAATGGAAAAACAAAAAAAAAAATATCTATATTTAATAACTTAGATAAAAATAAAATAATAAATTATATATATAAAAATAAAATTATTAATAAATTTTTAAATAAAAAGAAAAACATTATTAAAATTATATATATAAAAAATAAAATTATAAATTTTGTAATTAAAAATGATTAATACATGACAAAAAAATATAATTTAAAATTCAATATTAAACAAAAAATTTATTATATATATGGAAATAATTTATATAAAAAAAATAAATATAAATTATTAATTAAAAAATATCTTCAATATAAAATAAATAACTATACCATAATTAATATTATGGTACATAAAAAAATAAAATGAGAATATATACAAGAAAAAATATTTCTTAAAAATTGTTTTTTTAAAAACAAAATAATTATATTAAACTTTATAGAAAAAATAGAACAATTAAGTAATTTAATAAAAAATAATATTTTAAATATTTTTTTTTCAAAAAAATACAAGAATATATATATTATATTAAATGTAGAATTTACATATTTTTTATCATTATCAGAAATTTATATATTTAAAAAACTAAACATAAGATTTATAAAATGCAATAAAAACAAATATGTTAAAAAAAATACTTTAAATAAAATTATAGAAAAAAAAAACCAAAATATTATATTAATACAAAATTGAATAAAATCTTTCAAAAAAAAAAATATATACAAAAATTATACTATTTTTAAAAAAATTCAAAAAAATAATTTAGATAAACTAATTATATTAAATATATTATTTAAATTTATAATTAAATATATTAATAAATTCAATAATAAAAAAATTATTAAAATATTTAAAATAATTAAAAAATGTGAAATAAATATTAAAAAAGGAAAAAATATTTCTTGAATTACTTTTAATATTTTAAATATATATATATTAAGATATATACTATTATAGTAAAAAAAAATTTTTAATACCTAATAAAATCATTTGTATTCCAAATGAAAACAAAATAATAGAAAATATTTTATTAAAAAAAATAATTATTATATCAGAAAAATAATTTCTTAATAAAAAAACTAATTCAAATAATAACCAACAAAAAAAACAAAAAAATATTATAGAAATAATAGAAAAAAAATATTCTATAAAACTTTTACAACTAATACTATAAGTTATTAACATAGATATAGAACTAGGTCCAGCCATTAAAGGAAAAGAAATAGGAGTAAGTAATTTTATATAACTAATATTTTTATTTATAAAAATTTTATTTTTTTCAGAATTATCTGTAGTAAGAATATTTAAGGAACTAAAAGAAATTAAAAAACCTCCAGTAATTTGGAGTATATTAACATTTAAATCAAATAAATTCAAAAACTTTTTACCTCATATAAAAGAAAATAATAATATAAAACATGTTATTACATTAATACAAATATTAAATTTTTTTTTTTCTTTTTCTATAATACTATCTATTGAAGCTATAAATATAGGTATTAATCCTATAGGATTAATTAACATAAATAGTTTCATTAATAATTTTATATATTGACAATAATTAATCATAAAATGAAATTAATTTTAAATATTTTAAATTAATAATTTATTAACTATATTACTAAAATTTTTCTTTTTTTTTTCTAAACTAGATAAAAAAATATTTTTATTAGCATAAATAGTTACTTTATTTTTAGCACGAGTTATAGCTGTATAAATCAATTCTCTATTTAATAAATAAGAAAAATAATTAGGTATTATTAATAATATATGATTATATTCAGAACCTTGAGATTTATGTACAGTAATTACTCAAGTACTGTTTAAATTACTTAAATGAATATTATAAACATATCTATTATTTTTATTAAAATCCAAAAACAATAATTTAATTTTTTTTTTAAAAAAAATAAAAAAACCTAAATCACCATTAGATAACTTCAAATCATTATTATTTTTAGTTATAATAAATGGTTCACCCATATAATGATAACAATTTAAATTAGGAAAATATGTTATATTTTTTACTAAATTATATTTTAAAAAAAAATAATTAATATATCTATTTAAATAATGAACTCCATAAAAAGTTTTTTTTACAACAGAAATAATCTGAAATTTATTAAATTTATTTCAAATTTTATTTAAATCAAATTTAAAATTTACAAAATTTATATATTTAGTATAATATTTTATACAAAAATTCAATAAAAAATTTAAATCATACTTATCCGAATCATAAAAATTAAAATTATTTTGAAAATTATTTTTATATAAAAAATTATCAATACTCTTTACATAACCTAATTTAACAAAATTAGTAAATTTATATAAATAAATATTTTTATCTAAACGATAATTTTTTTTTAAGAAAGTAACATTATTTATATAAGATAAATAAATATTATATTTTTTTTTAAAAACAGAATATTTTAAAAATATCTTTTTAAAAATTTTATACTGTAAATTATAAAAATTAACATATAAATTACATATCACATTAAAAAAAGAACCGGGTTCAATAGAATCTATTTGATTGCTATCTCCTAAAAAAATAATTTTTTTAACATATTTTATAGAAGAAAATAAATAAAATGCTAATGAAATATCAATCATAGATGATTCATCTATTATTAAAATATCAGTATTAATAATATTATTATTAATAATATTTTTATTATAATTAAAACCTAAAAATTTATGTATAGTAATAGATTTATAAGGTAATATTTTTCTAAAAGAAGAATTTATATTTAAATAACCAAAATTTTTTTTCAAAGAAAAAGTAATATTTGAAGAGGATTTTCCTGTAAAAGAAATAATTTTAATATAACTATTATTTTTATATTTAAATATTTTATACAAAATTAAAATTAACATAGAAATTAAAGTAGTTTTACCTGTTCCTGGTCCACCCGAAATAATAGAAAACTTATTGACTATAGAACCCATAATAGAAATTTTTTGATATATATTTAAATTATATTTCTTAAAATATTTAAATATTTTTTTATTATTAATATAATTATTATCTTTTTTAAAAAAATTTAAATTAATATAATTAACTACATACTCTTCATGCACTCAAAATTTATATAAATAAATACAATTATTATAAAAAATTAAAGGTGTAATTATAGAATAATAATATTTACTTAAAATATTTCATTTAAATAAAATATCTATACAATTATTTAATGATAAATACTTAGAAAAAAAATAATCTAAAAAACTTAATACATAATTAGAAAATATACTTCTACTAAATATTTTCGATAAAGGAAGACATACATGTATTTTACTTGTTAAACTAATTAACATAGTAAACATCATAATTATATCAGATTCAAAACTATTATAATCAAATATTTTAGAAAAATATAAATCTATTAAATTTATTTCTTTTTTTTTAACACATTTTAATATAAAATATTCTATTTCACGAAACATAATTAATTTTTAAAAAAATTATTTAATCTACTAATTAACAAATAACTAGGTTTAGTATAGAAAATACCAGTAACAGAATTATTATTATTATCTAATAATAAACCACGTAAAAATATATAATATATTCCACCAAAATTATCATTATAATGATATTTTTTAATATTCAATTGTAAATAATTATGTAAAGCTAATGTATATAATTGATATTGTATATCATAACGATATAATTTCATAGTTTTATATAATTTTTTATTAATATAATCCAAATAATTATCACCTAATCAATTAGTTTTATAATCAACTATATAATATTTATTATTATAAACAAATAATAAATCTATTACTCCGTTTAAAAAACCAGTAAAATAATTTTCTTTAAATTTTATATCTTGACTATATTTAGAAATATAGTCATATTTTTTAATAATTTTATTAAATTTAATATAGCTAAATTTTTTTTTAATAGGTAAAAAAAAATCAAATTCTTTATAAAAAAGAAAAATTTTTTTATTATTTAAATTAATACTATTAAATAATTTAACATTTAAAAGATTAAATAATATTCTTTTAATAAAAAAAAATCATTTTTTAGCAATATTAAATTTTAACATATAATACAAAATTTTATCATTATTTAATAAATTTGAAAAATTAACTTTTTCTAAAAATTTATGAAAAAAAAACCCTATTTTTTTACCTTTAAATTTATTTTTATATATTTGCAACCTATTATTATTAATATTTAATAAATTATTTTTTGAAGGTTTATTATCAATAAATTTAGAAAAATTCAATATATATTTTATATTTTTAGAAAAAATATATTTTTTTTTATTTTTTTTTTTTTTAAAAAAATAAAAATCTTTATCTAAAAAACGCAAAAAATTTAAAAAATAAAAATATATATATTTAAATTTAAAGTAATTATTTATTATATTTTTAATTTTATGAAAACTATATTCTTTATTAGAATTTATTAATTTACCTAAATATGTAAAACAAAATTTTTTATTTTTATTATTTAATATTTCATATAAAAAAATATTACATTGATATATAGATCTAGTAATTGCAACATAAAATAAACGCATTTCTTCAGAATTAATCTCTTCTTTATTTAAAGAAAAATTTTTTTTTAACTTATATAAATCTATATTTAATTTATAATTCCTTCTATTATGAAACACAAAATAATCATTATTCATTTTAAAATTTAACATAAAAGGTAATCAAATAATATTATATTGTAAACCTTTAGATTTATGTATCGTAGAAATTTTTATACCATTATTATAATTTAAAGATCTAATATAATATTTTTTTTTATTAGAATCATTTAAAATTTTATCATTTAATCAATAAATTAATAATGATTTATCTTTTATAACTAAAGATTTTTCTTCTAAAATTTCGCCAATGTGAAAAATATTATTTTTAAAAAATTCTCTATTTTTATTAATTTTAAATTTATTTTTTTTATCTTTTAAAATATATTTAATCATTACTAAAATACCATTTTTATCTCAAATATTTCTATAAAAGAAAAAAATATTAATTCATCTATTTAAAATACATTGATTATTAATAATATTTTTAATAAAAATAAAATCAAAATCAAAAAAAGATGTAGATAAAGCACTACTTAAAGATGTAATAGATTCAGGATTTATTATAGATTTCAATAAAAAAAATATTTCTTTAGCTTCATTAGTATGAAAAACATTACTTTTTTCTAAAATAGTATCAGTAGGTAAATTATATTTTTTAAAAACATTAAAAATTAATTCTATTTCATAATTAGTATGAACTAACACAGCTATATCTGAAGGAATTATTAATCTTTTATTTATACCATTAAATAAAAAATTTTTTTTACTATTTAATAAATAACATAATTTTAAAGAACAAATTTTTGCAATATTATATTTTCATTTCTTATCATCAATATTTTTCAAAACAAAAAAATTTATAGAAAAATCTTTATTATTATTTTTAATTAAAAAAAAATTATTTTTATAAGAATAATCAACATTAAAATATTTTATTTCTTTTAAAGAAAATGGATTATTAATCCTACTAAATAAATAATTCATACTTTTAATAAAATATATTGAAGAGCGTCAATTAATATTTAAAGTATATAAAAAATCAATATTTTTTTTAGATTTTATGTAATTAAAAATATTAGCTCCTCTAAATGTATAAATAGATTGTTTAGGATCACCTATTAATACTAATTTAGTATCTAAACTAGAAAAATTCTTTATATATATATGATTAAAAATATTAAATTGCAAAAAATCAGTATCTTGAAATTCATCAATTAATAATATTGGAAAATTTTCTCTAATTAAATTAGTAAATAAAAATTTTTTATCTTGTATTAAAATTTTATTTAAATTAATTATTAAATCATTGAAACTTATATACATTTTATTTTTTTTAATCTTATTAAGATTAATATGAATATATTTAATACAAAATAAAACAATAAAATTACGAAAATCTTGTATTTTTAAAAAAATTTTATCTACATAATGGAAAAAAAAAGAAAATTTTAAAAGTTTTATATTGCTAATTTTTTTTATTAAATAACTAAAACCAATTTTTTTTAAATAATAAGGTATAAAAAAATCTTTTGTTTCTTTTGTACACCATACTTTAATTTCTAAAAATAATTTATTTATATAAGTTAAATTAAATAATTTTTTATTTAAAAAATAATTATAAATATTAATATAATTAAGTAAAAAAAATTTTTTAAATTTATTTATAAAAAATATAATTTTATTATAACAATCTTCTATAGAAAAATATTTATTAAGTAAATTATAAGAAAAATAATTTAAATTTCATATAGGTAATAAAAAGTTAAATAATTTAATAGGATTAATTCATAAACTTAAAATTATTTTAATTAAATTAATAGATAAAGAAACAAAATATTTACGTCAAAATAAAACTATTATTTCATAAATTAAATTATTTTCATGATCTATAATAACACTATTACAATCAATACTTGATTCAATAAAATTAGAATAAAGAATTTTCTTACAAAAACTATGTATAGTGAATACAGAAATATGATCTATAAAATATTCATAATAAATCAATAAATCTATTATATTAGAAATATTTTTAACACTTAAATAAATATCTTTAATTGAATCATTAATATGATAACCTTTAATACAAGACAAACGCAAATCTTTGATATTATTTAAAATTCTATTTTTAATTTCTCAAGAAGCTAGATCTGTAAAAGTAACAATTAAAATATTATTTATTGTTAAATTTAAAAAATTTTTTTCTATATTTATACCTAATAATAAACGTAAATATAATAAAGATATTAAATGAGTTTTACCAGTTCCAGCGGAAGCTTCTATTAAATTATTTTTACCTAAATATAAATTTAAAAAACTATCCATTTTATACATAAAATTAAATATTGAAAATTAAATAATTAAACATAATTAATAATCATTCTTCTGACCTATTAATAATAAAATCAAAATCAATTTTTAAATTAAATTTTTTTATATAATTATATATATATATATCATTTAATTCTCCAAAAATAAAAAAATTACCATATAAAAAATTATATAAATTATGTTTAATTTTATTAATTATAAAATTACTTTTTTTTTTTTTATTTATTAAATTATAAGCATTTCATACCCAAAAATGACTAAATTTAGGTAAAAAAAATATATTTTTCACATTTAAATAATAATAAAAAAATATATATTTATATAAATAAAATTGAGATAATTCTTTATTTATAGGAGGAAAACTTCATACACCATTATAACCATAAATATTACTATATTTATTACCACCTAATAAACAATAAACTAAATGTTCAATTCAAAATAATAAAGCATCTATTAAATTTAAATTTTTAGGTAATCATTTAATCACACCATATTTAGCACATAAGTTAATAGTACCATATAAATTAAAATCTAAAATTTTTAAAAAAAAATTATATTTTTTGATATTTAAAAAAAAATTTTTAATTTTATTTATCAAAAAAATAACTTTATCTTTTTCTTTTTCTCATAAAATTTTACCAAAAGTACTAATAGGAAATAAATTTAAAGATTGTAAATAATATATCATATTATTATTTATAACTTTATATTTAAAAAAATAATTTATTATATCAAATCTAAAAAAATAAAATTTTTTTACATTTAATTGAAAAAAATTTTCGTAATTTATTTTCTCCTGAAATATAAAATAATTTATTTTTAAAAAATAACACATAAAATATTTAATAGGATTAGATAAAAATAAAAAAAAATTACCTAAAAAAACATTTTTTTTTCTTTTAATTTTTATAAAAAAATTATAATTTTTAAATATATTTTTTTTAAAAAAAACAAAGTCATAAAATATTTTTTCTTTATTTTTTAATAACACATTACTTTCTTCTAAATAATTTATAATATTTTTTACTAAAATAGAAGGAAAATATTTTATGTGATCTAAAAAAGAAAAATTTAAATAACTAATATAAATCTTTTCTTGTGCTGATAATAATAATTTCATAAAAATATATTTATCGTAATCTAATTTATTTTTATCTCCTATTCTAGGATTAAAATACATTAAATCAAAACTATAATTTAATTTATATTTTGGATAAATACTATCATTTAAACCTAAAAAACATATTACTTTAAAAGGAATTCCATGTAATGTTACAAAAGAAGAAAAATTTAAATTACTTAATGAATATAATTTACTTTTTTTTTTATTTAAAAAATAAATAAAAATTTTCGTAAACAAATCAACATTAATTTTTTTTTCAAAAAAAATAAAATTATATTTCTGAGACAAATTAAATCATATTTTATAATTTAAAAAAAAGTTTTCCTTAATAATTTCTTTGGGGAAAAAATCATTTAAAAAATTTTTACTGATTTCAATTCAATTACTAAAAAAATAATTTATATTAATAATTTTTTTTCAATTTAATATTTTAAATATAAAATCAGATAACTTACCTATTAAAGAATAAAAAAAATTATTACTAATAGTTGGATAAGGTGTTAATTTATTTCAAAAACAATATTTTTCATTTATTGCATAACCTAATAATATACGTTTAATACTATTTAATAAATTTAAATAATTAAATTCATATAAATTATCATTTACTAATAAATTATTAATATTAACACAAATACCATCATTTTTAATAAAATTAGAAATTATATTAAATTCCTCAATACTAATATTAAATTTATCTAAAAAAACTTTATTTTTTAAAAAATATAGAATCGTACTAAAATTAAATTTAATATTTGAAATATTTAATAAATTTAAAAATAAATTCAATATTTTATTATCAAAAGAAAAATTTTTTTCCATAATATGGAATGGCAAATATTTTTTACATATATCATCTGAAAAAACAGTTTTTATATACGGATAATATTTATTTAAATCACTTACTATCACAATAATATCATTAACATAATATTTTTTTTTTTGAATTAAATTTAATAAAAATAATTTTAATTTTAATAATTCATCAATATAACCATTAGAATTATTAATAATTATAGAATTATCATTTTTCTGTTGAATTATTTTTTTTTTTAAAATAACTGGACTTCTAAAATTTAAAATATCATTTTTAATGATATTTAATATATTTTTTTTAGAAAATTTTACAAAACAATTTATTTCAATAAAATTTAATTCATTAAATAAAAATAAATATTCAGCTAAAAAATTACAATTATTAAGTAATAAAGAATTTTTTTTATGTAAAATAAAATTTATACCCTTAATATTTTTTTTTAAAATAAAAATATTTTTTTTACTAAAATAAAAACGATCAAATCAAAATTTAGAACTAGGATTAATAATAAAATAATGTATATTAATACATTTAGATAATATATTTAAGGTATTTAAATATATTTGAGGTAAATAAGATACATTAAAAATAAATAAATCAGAAATTTCTTTTTTTAAAATATTTAAATATTTTTTTTTTTTTAAACTTAAAAATTTATGATATATTTTACATCTATTTCAAGTAAAATTAAATTTTTTATCATAAAAATAAATAATTTTTCTTCATAAAATTGATTGTCATAACTGATGAATATTATTTCTTAAATTATCTACAAAAGTAAATTTTTCTCATTTATATAATCAATCTACACGATACATTAAATATTTATCATATATATCAGATATTCTACAAGATAAACTAAATAATTTATAATAATCATTAGAATCATATAAATATTTTTTAAGTACAAAAAATTCTTTTAAATTTAATAATTTAGGTAATATATTCATAATTACAAAAACCAAATTATTTTTTTCAAAAAAATATTTTTTAGGTATTTCAGGAATTAAAATTCTGTAAATATTTCATATAAATTTAGCCGGTAAAATAAATTTAAAATTAGCGCAAATACCTAATTTTTTAGATAAAAACATCTTTAAAAAAAAAGATAGATTATTATCTGGTATTAAAATTGTATTAGACAATATTGTTTTTCTTTTATTTTTTTTTAATTTATAAAGTAATACATATTGTAATACTTCCAAATCATTGGACTGATATAATATAAACATATATATATATATTATAAAAAAAAAAAATAAATAAATAAAGAAAATATAATATAATTAATTATTTTAATACGAAAGAAAAATCATAGAGGAAATCTCGTTTTTATATTTAAAGGTCAAAAAAAATATATTCCTCGACAAGTAAATATATCAGCTACTATATGACTCACATATCCTAATAACATACCTATAATTATATCTAAATTAAAATTTAGATAAAAAAAATTCAAATAAAACAAAAAAAAGAAAAAAAAAACTAAAAAAAATAAACTATGTGTAAATTTTCTATGTTTAAAAATTTTCAAAAAAAAAAAAAAATATATTAAAATTTAAAAAAGACTTAGGATGATCTAAATCTGGCAATAAACAAGTTATTAAACTAGAAAAAATTATATGTCATAAATCTAAATAAATAAAAAGATTAAATATTTTGATAAATAACAAAACAAAAAAAAAAGAAAAAAACAAATGATTCCTAAAATTCACAATATACCTTCAAATATAAAAATTTAAAAAATTAATTTTAAAATAATAATAATTATATAATAGTAATTATAAAATAATAATATGGTAATTAAAATGATAAAAATAAAATATTTAAGAAAAATATATTTATTTAAAAAAAACATTTCTTTAAAAAAAATTATAAAAAAAATTAAAAAAAATAAAAAAAAAATATATATAGGAGGTTATATAAATAAAAAAATTATTGATTTAAATTATAAAATTAAAAAAAATATAAATATTAACTTTATAAGTATAAATTCATATATAGGAAAAAAAATTATATTTATTATATTCAAATATATAATAAAATTATCTTTAAAAAAAATTTTAATAAAATTTAATTTAATAAAAGTTAAAAAAGAAAAAAAAAAATATTGTTATATTATTACTTATAATGAAAAAATATGCTCATATAAAAAAAAAAAAATAAAAAATAAAATAACAAATATTATAAAAAATAAAAACTTTATAATTAAATTTAATAAAAAAATTTTTAAAAAAATAAAAATATTAAAAATTAATTTATTTAAAAAATATTTATATTTTTTTAAAATTGATTTAGTATTAATAAAACAATCACCTAAAAAAAAAATTAAAATAATATATTTTAAAATAAAAAAAAATAATAAATTTTTACTAAATTATTTAAATAAAAAAAAAAATATTCAAAATAAATATGATCATAGAATAATTAATAAACAGATAAATTTATATCATATAAATAAAGAAACTCCAGGAATGATATTTTGACACGAAAATGGATTTTTATTATTAGAAAATATTAAAAAATTACTAAGAAAAAAAAATTATCAATATAATTATATTGAGGTACAAAGCGCATATTTAATAAATAAAAATATGTGAAAAAAAAGTGGTCATTGAAAAAACTATAATAATTTTATTTTTAGTACAACATCAGAAAAAAAAAAATTATGTATTAAACCAATGAATTGTTTAGGTCATATTGATATATATAAACAAAAAAAAATATCATATAAAAATTTACCTATAAGATTATCAGAATTTGGTATATGTCATAGAAATGAATATTCTGGATCATTATATGGATTAATGAGAACTAGATCATTTACACAAGACGATGCTCATATATTTTGTACAAAAAAACAAATAAAAAAAGAAATTTCTCAATGTATTAATTTAATACAAGACATATATAAAATATTTAAATTTAAAAAAAATATTAAAATATTTATTTCAACAAAACCTAAAAAATATTCAGGAAGTATAAAAACATGAAAAAAAACAGAAAATAAACTAATTAATATTTTAAAAAAAAAAAAAATTAATTTTAAAATAAAAAAAGGAGAAGGAGCTTTTTATGGACCTAAAATAGAATTTATATTAAAAGATTCTTATAATAAAGAATGACAATGTGGAACAATACAATTAGATTTTTACTTACCTAAGAAATTAAAAATAAATTATTTAAATAAAAAAAATAAAAAAAAAAAAATTTTTATTATACATAGAGCAATATTGGGTTCTTTAGAAAGATTTATAGGTATAATAATAGAAAAAAATAATGGTTGACTACCTATATGACTAACACCAATACAAGTTGTAGTAATAAATATTTCTACTAAACATGAATTATATTGTTTAAATATTATAAAAATATTAAAAAAAAATCATATCAGATATATAAAAGATTTTAGAAATAAAAAAATAAATTCTAAAATTAAAAAACATACTTTACAAAAAATACCTTACATGATAGTATGCGGCGATAAAGAAGTTCTTAACAATACTATTAACGTGAGAAAATATAATAAATTTTATACAACAAATATAAATAAGTTAATTAAAAAAATTAAAAAAAAAAATAAATATTAAAAGGAGAAAATTATTAAAATTTACAAAAAAATATATACTAAAAAACTACACAGAACAAATTATGAAATAAAATCACCAACTATTAAAATAGTTGGAGATAATTTTAAAAATATTAAAATAATTAAAACTAGTGAAGCTATTAAATTAGCTAAAAAAAATAATTTAGACTTGGTAGAAATTAATTCAAATAATAAACCACCTATATGTAAAATATTAAATTACGGTAAATTTTTATATAAAAAAAATAAAAGAATTAAAAAAAATAAAATAATTAATATTAAAGAAATAAAATTTAGACCTAATACTAATATAAATGATTTTAATATAAAAATTAAAAATATTAAACGTTTAATTAAAAAAGGGAATAAAATTAAAATAATTATGAGATTTAAAGGAAGAGAAATAATACACAAAAATATAGCATTAAATATGCTTAATAATATTAAAAAAAAATTATCTAAAATATCACAACTCATATTTTTCTCTAAAAAAACTGAAAACAGACAAATTATTATGATTCTTAATCCTCAAAAAAAAAAATAATATTATGCCAAAAATTAAAACTATTCATGCAGTAGTTAAAAGAATTAAAAAACTTGCTTCAGGAAAATTAAAATTTAAACAAACAAATTTACGTCATATATTAACTAAAAAAAAAAAAAAAAGAAAAAGACATTTACGTAATAAAAAAATAGTTAATAAAATAAATACTAAAATAATAATTAGAAGTATTCCATATTTATAAGAGGAAAAATGGTAAGAGTTAAAAGGGGTAAAATTTCTCATAAAAAACATAAAAAAATCATTAAATTATCTAAAGGATATTATAGTTCTAGATCTAGAACATATAGATCAGCATATCAAGCAACTATTAAATCAGCACAATATGCATATAGAGATAGAAAACAAAAAAAAAGAAATTTTAGAAAATTATGAATAATACAGATTAACGCTAAAGTAAGAGAATATGGTATATCTTATAGTAAATTTATAAAAAAATTAAATGATATGTCAATAAAAATTAACAGAAAAATACTTACTGATTTAATAAATAATCATTCTACATCATTTAATAAATTAATGGCATTAATAAAAAAATAATATTTTTAAAACATGTTTGATTTTAAAAAAATAAAAATAAAATTTAATAAAGAAATTAAAAAAGTTAAAAATAATCAAAATATACAAAAATTAAATATAAAATATTTAAGTAAAAAAGGTAAAATTACTAATTTAATAAAATTAATTAAAAATGTTCCTGATAATTTAAAACCAAAATATGGAAAAAATATTAATTATATTAAAAATTATATTAAAAAAAAAATTAATTATTTAAAAAAAAAATATATATATAAAAAAAAAAAAATATACATAGATTTATCTCTACCAGGAAGATTTTATTTCACAAAAGGAAATAAACATCCTATAACTAAAACAATCCAAAAAATAGAATATTTTTTTCATAAACTAGGATTCAAAAACATTTATAGTAAAGAAATAGAAGATGTATATTATAACTTTGATTCATTAAATATTGATAAATATCATCCCTCAAGATCTATACAAGATACTTTTTGAATAAATAATAAAAAATTATTAAGAACTCAAACATCATGTATACAAACAAGATGCTTAAAACAAATTAAACCACCTATAAAAATAATAACTTCAGGATGTGTTTTTAGAAAAGATTATGATAATACTCATACACCTATGTTTCATCAACTAGAATGTTTTGTTATAGAAAAAAATATAAATATTACTAATTTAAAATATATTATTAATGAATTTATTAATTATTTTTTTAGAAAAAAAAAACAAATTAAATTAATTCCTGCATTTTTTCCATTTACAGAACCTTCATTAGAAGTTTATATTAAATATAATAATAAAAAATGGCTAGAAGTTTTAGGATGTGGATTAATACATCCCAAAATATTAAAAAATTTTAAAATTAATCCTAAAGAATTTTCCGGATTAGCTTTAGGTATGGGTATAGAGAGATTATTAATGATTAAATATAATATAAGTGATATAAGATTACTATATAATAATAACATAGAATTTTTAGATCAATTTTAAAATAATGAAATTTTTTGAAGATTGAATTAGAGAATATTATAAAAGTAATTATAATATTTCAAATATAATAAATACATTAAATAAAAATGGTTTTGAAGTAAGTAATTTCAACATTAATAATATAAATAAAAAATATATTCTTAAAAAAATATTAATTCATAAAAATATAAACAAAAAAATATCAAAAATTAAAATATATAATAATATTTCTTTATATATTAATAACATTAAAGAAAATTTAAAAAATAAAATTATTTTAATAAAGAAAAAATATATAAAAAAAAAAATTATCTTTTTATACTATAAAATTAAAATACAAAATAATTATATATTTATATTATATACAAAAAAAAAAAAAAATAAAAAAAAATTAATAAAAAGATATAATTATTTAGAAATTAATATACCTTATAATAGATTTGATTGTAATAATGTATACGGTTTAGCAAGAGAATTATCGATATTAAATAAAAATAAATGTGTAAAAAAAAAAAATAAAATAAAAGATAAAATAAAAAATAATTATTACATAAAAATTAAAAATATTAATAAAAAACATATTTTAAATTATAAATATTTAATAATAAAAAAAATTAATTTAAATAAATTTAAAACACCAGAATTAATTAAAAAAAGACTTAAAAAATTAGATATAAAAAATAAAAATAAAATTATAGATGTAATATGATATATATTAATAGAATCAGGTCAAAAAATAATTTGTTTGAATTTAAATAAAATTATTAAATACAACAAAAAAAAACATATATATAAAAAAAATAAAAATAAAATTTATTTAAAAATTAATAACATAAACAAATTTATAATTAAAAAAAAAACAAATAAAATACTTCTCATAGCACCATTATATAATATTAAATATATTAAAAAACTAAAAAAAAATAATTTTAATTCAATAAATAAATATTTAAATAATATTGATAAAAATACACAAATTTTTTTTTTAGAAAAAATTTCATATATATTAACAAAAATATGTGGAGGAAAAACTAGTAATATCATTACTAAAAAAAAAAAACAAAAAAAAAAAAAATATATAAATTTAATTTATAAAGATATAAATAATAAAATAGGTATAATTATTAATAAAAAATATATTATACGTATATTAAAAAAAATAAAATGTAAATTAAAAATTAAAAAAAAAAAAATTTATGTAAAACCACCTTCATGAAGATATGATCTAAAAATTAAAGAAGATCTAATTGAAGAAATAATTAAAATATATGGATATAATAATATTCCTAGTAAAACATGAAATACAAAATTAATATTTAATCAAGAAAATTATTATCAATTTACAATAAATAAAATTAAAAATTATTTTACAAATATAGGATATCAAGAAGTAATAAACTTTCATTTTTCTAATTTTAGAGATAAAAATATATTCAAGGACAATCATAGATATATTGAAATTATTAATCCTATATCTAAAGATATGACATTAATGAGAACATCATTAATTCCTGGATTAATAAAAAATATATGCATAAATAATGCAAGACAAAAAAAAAATATTAAATTTTTTGAAATAGGTACATGTTATAAAAAAAATAAGAATAAAATAAAACAAGAAATTTTTTTTTCTGCAATTATATACGGATATAAAAATAAAGAAAATTGATTTATTAAAAAAAAAAGTTTATTTGATTATTTTGATATTAAAGGAGATTTAGAAATTTTTTTAAAAAAAATAAATAAATATTATTTATATGATATAAAAAAATCTAAATATAGATTATTGGATAATAATGAAAACACAAAAATATTTTTCAAAAAAAAAAATATAGGATTTATAGGTAAATTAAATAAAAAAATACAAAATTATTATTCACTTAAATATCCTATATATTTATTCGAAATAAAAATTAAAAATATTTTTTTTTCAATAAATAAAAAAATTAAAAATATATCTAAATATCCTAGTATTACCAGAGATATAACTATTATAATACCAAATTATATTTGAATAACAAAAATTATTAATAAATGTTATTTAATAAATATAAATAAAATAAAAAAAATAAATATTATTAAAACATATATAAATAAAAAGTTAAAAAAAGAAAAAAAAAAAAATATAACTTTAAGAATATTAATACAAGATAATTATAAAACATTAGAAAATTATGAAATAAATAAAATAATTGATCAATGTAAAAAAATGATAAAAAAAAAGTTTTTTGCATCTATTATAGATAAATAAATGAATTATAATAAAAAAGATATAGTAAATTATATTAAAAAAAGAAGTAAAATAAGTAAAAAAAACATTAATTTAATTATTGATATTTTTTTAAAAAATATAATATATTATATAAAAAACAAAAAAATTATTAAAATAAAAAATTTTGGAATTTTTTTTTTAAAAAAAACACAAAAAAAAAAATGAATACATCCTAAAAACAAAAAATTATATATTATATATCCTCAAAAAAAACTTAAATTTAAAATTAGTAAAATATTTAAAAAAAAAATTAATAAATTATTTAAATAATATTAAATTAAAGATAAAATATAAAAAAAATGAAAATTAAAAAAAAATATATAAAAACAAAAGATAAAAATTTACTACCTATATATTTATATAAACCTAAAAAATTTTTATCAAGTAAAAAAATTATAATAGTAATAGAAGAAATATTCGGAGTTAATAAAAATATTAAAAAAATATGTAAAAAAATATCTAAATATAATTATTTATCTGTAACACCCGAATTATTATTTAGAATTAAAAACATAAATTTTAAACAAAATATTAATAATTTAAGAGAACAAGTAAATACTTTATCAGATAAAAATATTATTAGTGATCTTATAGATATGATAAATTGATTAAAAAAAAAATACAAAACTAATAAAATTGGTATGACAGGTTTCTGTTGAGGTGGTAGAATAACTTGATTATTTTCATATTTTCAAATATTACACATTAAAACAGCAGTAATATGATATGGAAGATTAATGGATATAAGAAATAATAATCATCCTATACATCCTTTAGATATAGGTAGTAAAATAAAAATACCAGTACTAGGTTTATATGGTGAAAAAGATAAAAGTATACCTATAAATACAGTTGAAAAAATGATTAAAAAAATTACTCTTAATAATAAAAAAAACAAAATTATAATTTATAAAAAAGCTCAACACGGATTTTTTGCAGATTATAGATTAACATACAATAAAAAAATAGCTAAAAAAGCTTGAAAAAAAATGATTAACTGATTTAAAAAAAATATATAAATTTATATGGTAAAATAAATTATGAAAAAATATTCATATTATTACTATGATAATAGTATAAATACAATTTATTCTTATATTAATAACGTGTATGGATGAATGTCTTGTGGTTTATTATTAACGTCATTTACAGCATGATATACTACTAAAATACCATTTTTATTAGAAATAATATTTTTTAGCAAATTATTTTTGTTTACAATATTAATAACTCAATTAATAGTTGTATTTATATTATCTAATATGGTAAATAAATTACCCGCCAATTTTGCTATAGCTTTATTTATGTTTTATTCTGTTTTGACTGGATTATCAATTTCTAGTATATTTTTAATATATACGTATATATCAATAGCTACAACATTTTTAACAACTAGTATTATGTTTGGAATAATGAGTATATGAGGTTATAGTACAAAACAAGATTTAACTAAAATAGGTAATTTAGCATTAATGTCATTAATAGGAATTATATTATCTACAATATTAAACTTTTTTTTAAAAAATAATTATTTGGAATATATAATATCATATATAGGTATATTATCTTTCTCTATATTAATAGCTTGAGATACACAAAAATTAAAAGAAATAGGACATTATATTACTAATGAATACGATGAACAATTTAGAAAATACTCTATATTAGGAGCTCTTATATTATATTTAGATTTTATAAACTTATATTTATTAATATTAAAATTAATAGGAGTAAAATATGAAAATGAAGAAAAAAAAGATCAATAAGTAAAATTAATAAAATTTTTTAAAATAAATATAAATTTTAAATTTTTATATCTTTTAAAAAAAATAAATAATTCTTAAAATTAAATTAATATTAAATTTATAAAAATTAAATAAGTTACTTATATAAAGTAAACATTACTTATTTTTTTTTATACAAGAAGTAATTATTTTTTTAGCTTCATAAACATCACCTCAACCTTTATTTTTAACTCATTTATTTTTTTCTAAAGATTTATAATTTTCGAAAAAATAATTTATTTTATTTAACAAATTCTTATCTATATCATAGATATCTTGAATATTGTTATATTCATTACTAACATTATAATTAGGAACAGCCAATATTTTATAATCTTCTCCAGATTCATCAATCAAATTTAAAATACCTACAGGACGACTATGAATTACTGATTTTGGTATTAAAGGATAAAAAGATATTACTAAAACATCTAAAGGATCATTATCCTTTGATAATGTATTATTTATATAACCGTAATTACATGGATAATACATAGGTACATTTATAAATCTATCAACAAATAAAACTTCATAATCAATATTATATTCATATTTTACTGGATAAGAGCCTAAAGATATTTCAATAATACTATAAATATCATCTGGAACATTTTTACCAACAGGAATATTCTTTAAATTCATATAATACACCTTTAAAAACAACTTTAATTTAATAAATAATTAATTTATAATAAATTATTATAATATAATAAATATAAAATATGAATATTAAAAAAATAAATAAAAAAATTATTCAAACATATAATTTAATTAAAAAAAATATTAAAGCAAATATACAAATTAAAGTATTAACAAATAAAGAAACTAATTTGAAAATTAAAAATCAAAAATTAGAAAATATAAATTATATAAAAAATAGAAAAATATATATTACTATATATAAAAATTATAAAAAAATTAATATAATATGTAATAATTTTAAAAAAAAATATATTTTAAAATATATAAAATATATTAATAATAATATAAAATATATCTCTACAGATAAATATAATCAATTACCAGATTATAACCTATATAACAAAAAATATGAATCAAATTTAGGTATAATATTTAATGATAATATATCTATAATAGATATGATTCAAATTTCTAAAAATATAGAAAAAAATACTTTAAATTTAAGTAAAAATTTAATTAGTGAAGGAATCACATTTAATAAAACTCTAACTAATATATGAATATATAATGATTATAAAAAAATTAAAAATTTCTCTTCTAAATTATATCTAATAATAGTAGATGTAATAATAAAAAATAAATATTTTATGGAACAAGATTATATATATATATATAGTCATAAATTATTAGATATAATAAATAAATATCATTATTTAAGTAAAAAAATATTTGAAAAAATTAATAAAAAATTGAATATTAAAAAAATATATACCAAAAAAACATCAATAATATTTAATAATGAAACAAGTACAGAAATATTTCAGTATTTAAGTAAAATTATTAATGGTTATAATATATATAACCAAAATTCATGTATGATAAATAAAATAAATAAAAAAATATTACCCAAATGAATGAATATTATAGAAGATCCTTTTATTTATAAAGGTATAGGGTCAAAACCATTCGATTTAGAAGGATTAAATACTTATAAATATAATGTAGTTAAAAAAGGTAAATTAAAAACATGAATATTAGATACATACTCATCTAGAAAATTAAATATAAAAAATACATGTAATTCCGGGGGAATACATAATTGACGTTTTATAAATAAAAAAAATATCAGTTTTAAAAAAATAATTAAAAAAATGAATAATGGATTAATAATTGATAAATTATTAGGACAAGGAGTAAATATTACAACAGGAACATTTTCTAAAGGAGCTTCAGGATTTAAAATAAAAAATGGTAAAATAAAACATTTTATAAATGAAATAACAATATCAGGAAATTTAAAAAAAATATTTAAAAATATAATTTATATGAGTAATGATATTAATACTAACTCTAATATTAGAGCTGGTTCTATTCTTATATATGATATACAAATAACAGGAAAAAATTGTAAATAAAATTTTATATATTACGCTAAAAAACTTTATCTTTTATAAGATATTATATTTATAAATAAAATTTTTAAAAATATTAATTATAATTCAATATTTTTTAAAAAAATATATAAGTTTAAATTTTTTTGTTGTATAAAATTTAATTATTATTAATTAATAAATTCACACAATTCAATAATTTTAAAATTTTAGTTAAATAATTTATAACAGATGTTTTACTTTCTTTTAACCACATTCTAGGATCATAAAATTTTTTATTAGGTTTATCATCACCCTTAGGGTTTCCTAACTGGGAATTTAGATAATCCTTATATATAAGATAATAATCTAATACACCTTTTCAAGAAGATCATTGAACATCAGTATCTAAATTAATTTTTACTACACCGTAATCAATAGATTGTCTAATAATTTCTTTACTACTACCCGAACCACCATGAAAAACAAAATTTAAAGGATTATCTTGATCTATAGAAAAAATCCTTTTAACTAATATTTGTGATTTTAATAAAATATCAGGTAATAAACATATATTTTTTGATTTATATACTCCATGAACATTACCAAAAGAAGCTGCTATAGTAAAATAATTACTTATTTTAATTAATCTTTTATAAGCATATAATACATCTTCAGGAGTAGTATATAAATATTTACGGGATAAAAAACTATTATCTAACCCATCTTCTTCTCCACCTGTACAACCTAATTCTATTTCTAAATTAATATTTAGATTATTAAATTTTCTTAAATAAAAACAACATAAATCTATATTATTTTTAATTTTACACTTAGATAAATCTATCATATGAGAACTAAATAAAGGTTTTCCATAACTTAAATAAAAATCTTTATTATAATCTAATAAACCATCTAATCAAGGTAAATAATCTTTAGTACAATGATCAGTATGTAAAATTACTGGAACATTATAATAAATAGAAGCTTCATGAACATATTTAGCTCCTAATACAGAACCATGAATAGCTGACTGAATGTTATTCTTAAAACTCAAAGAATTACCTACAAAAAAAGAAGAACCTGAAAAAGAAAATTGAATTATAATTATAGTATTTAATTTTCTAGCAGATTCTAAAACAGAATTAATAGAATTTGTATCTATACAATTAATTGCTGGTAAAGCTATTTTTTTTTTTTTAATAAAATTAAAAACTTTATTAATATTTTTACCAAATAAAACACCGGGTTTAATAAAACTTAAATAATTCATAATATTATTATATTAATTATTAAAAATTTAAAATAAAATTGATTTTTTTTTTAAAATAGATATTACTGGAAGTTCTTTTCCTTCTAAAAATTTTAAAAATGATCCTCCTCCAGTTGATATATAAGAAATTTTATCAGAAATACCAAAATATTCCACTGCAGAAATAGTATCTCCACCACCTATAACAGTAAAAATATTATTATTTTTTATTACCTCAGCAATACATGCAGTACCTTGTCTAAAATTAGTAAACTCAAATACACCTACAGGACCATTTCATAAAATAGTTTTAGCATCTTTTAAAATATTAATCATTAAATTAATAGTTTTATCGCCAAAATCCATTATTTCTTCATTGCAAAAAATATTATTCACTTCACGTAGATATGATTTAGCATTTTTAGAAAATTTTTTTCCCACTCTACAATCTATAGGAACAAATATATTATTATATTTATCAAGTAATTTTTTAGCTTTATCAACATAAGAAAATTCATATAATGATTTACCTATATTATTATTTATAGATATAAAAGTATTAGATATACCACCACCAACTATTAAATTATCAGAAATAGATCCTAAATAATTTAAAATATTAAATTTAGTTGATATTTTAGCTCCACCTATTATAGACACTAATGGCCTAATAGGATTAGATATAATATTAGATAAAGTATTTATTTCTGAATTAAATAAAAACCCTATACAAGATATAGGGGCAAAATTAATAACCCCATATGTAGAAGAATGGGATCTATGAGCAGTAGCAAAAGCATCCATTACAAAAATATCACACATATTAGCATATTTTTTAGATAAACATTCATCATTTTTAGTTTCACCAATATTAAAACGAACATTTTCTAACATAAAAATTTTATTTTTATATTTAGAAAAAATGATTTCTTTATTTAAATAATCAGTAATAAATTCTATTGAAACATTAAGTTTTTTTTCTAAATATTTAGCTATAGGTAACAAAGAATATTTTTTATTATATACACCTTCGATAGGTCTACCTAAATGAGAAGTTAATATAACTATAGCATTTTTATTAATAGCATATTTTATAGTAGATAAAGAAGAATCTATTCTTTTACTAGATATAATTACCCCATTATGAATAGGAACATTTAAATCTAATCTAATCATTACTCTTTTATTTAATAAATCAACATTATTAATTTTTAAAATAGACATAACATCTCCCCATTTTTTTTGAAAAAAAAATAAACAATTTTTTTTTAAAAATTAAAGCTTAAATTCCATAATCTATAAAACTCTTTTCTATACTTACTAGCTATATTAGGCATAGAATCAAAATAAACAATATTTTCTGCATTAAAATTATTTGCAGAAAAAGTATAATTATAAGAACCAGTTTCTACTGATTTAGAATCAATAACTAAAAATTTATTATGCATAATATTATAATTGAAATTCATTTTTATAGGTATATGTAAATCAATTATTTTTTTTAAAATATACATTCTTTTTTTGGTATTTTTTCCATCTAATAAAATTTTTACTTTAATACCTTTTTTATAAATATTAATTATAGAATTTATAATTTTTTTACTACTAAGATTATAAGCAGATAATAAAATTTCTTTTTTAGAATTATTAATATAACTTATAATTTTATCTTCAATTTTAAACCTTTTATTAGAAGAAAAATAAACAACTATTTTAGGTTTAGAAAATAAATTAAAAGAAAAAAAAATACTTAAAAACATAATTAATAATACACATATTTTTTTCATAATATTTATTTTAAATAATCAAATTTAAAAATATCTATAATTAATTTGCTTAACCAAATATTAATTCTTTTATTAGTAAATTCACATTGATTAATTTCATCTAAAACTAATCCAACAAAATAACATTTATTAATTAAACTAAGAGAATTATGAAAAAAATAATTTTTATTAGGTCAATAACCCATTATTAAAGCATTATTTTTTTTCGCTATATCATATAATTTATAAATACCATTACAAAAATGATTACTATAATTTTTTTGATCACCACAACCAAAAAAACATACGATTTTATTTAAAAAATTTATTTTTTTAAATTTATTTAAAAAATTATCTCAATCATATTGCAATTCCCCACAATACCATGTTGATGTACCTAATATAAATATATCAAATTTTTTAAAATTCTTTAAAGAAACAGAAGAAATATTAAAAATATTTACGTCAAAATATATACTCATTTTTTCATATATATAATATGCTATTTTTTTTGTATTTCCAGTATCACTACCATAAAAAATACCTATCTTGAACATTATATAACCTTAAATAAAATAAATAATTAATAATTTAACT
The DNA here is from genome assembly GCA_036689465.1 of Candidatus Stammera capleta. Taxonomy (GTDB): domain Bacteria; phylum Pseudomonadota; class Gammaproteobacteria; order Enterobacterales; family Enterobacteriaceae; genus Stammera; species Stammera capleta_AP. The sequence goes on from CP144833.1 coordinate 216,986, forward strand.
ACTAATATTATTGTATAATAAATAAATTTATTTAGTAAAATAACTTTAAAATTAATAACTTTTAAAATAAAATATTTATATTTATATGTTTAAAAAAAAAACTGTCATTTTTTTAGATTCTGGTGTAGGTGGATTATCTATTTTAAAAAGCATATATAAATATTTAAAAAATATAAAAATAATTTATTTCATGGATGACTTAAAATTTCCTTACGGAAATAAAAATTATTTATATATTACAAAAAGAATACATAAAATTATTAAATATTTAAATAAAATTTATCATATTTATACATTAATACTAGCATGTAATACTGCTACTATAATTAGTATAAATTATTTAAAAAAAAAATTTAAATTTCCTATTATAGGTACATTTCCTTCTATTAAGAAATCTATTCACAAAACAAAAAAAAAAATAATTTTATTAATAGGAACATATTTAACTATTAATTCTTGATATATAAAAAATTTAATTAAAAATAATTCACCTAAAAATATTAAAATTATTAAAAAATATTCATCAGAATTAGTATATTTAGCAGAATTAAAAATAAAAAAAAATAAAATAAATTTAAATAAAATAAAAAATATTTTTAAAAAAGAAAAAAAAATTAAAAATTTAGATACTATTATAATAGGATGTACTCATTATAACTTTTTAACAAAAGAAATAAAAAAAGTTTTTCATAAAAAAATATATCTTATAAAAAATTTAATAAAAATTAAAAAAAAATGTTTTGATAATATAAAAAAAAAAAAAAAAAAAAAAAAATATTTTTTTTATAAAAAAAAAAAAAAAAATAAAAATAACTTTATGAAAAATATCAATAAAATATATAAATTTTCTATATTCAAAAAAATTAAAATTTAATAATTGAAAATGATTAATAAAAAAAAAAATAAAAATAATAATAAGTTTAAAAATATATTAAAAATATCTATATTTTTTAGAATTATAGAAATAATAACAAAACTAAATAATACAAATATAATATATTGAAAAATATTATACATATTTTTTATAATAAATAAATTAATAGAATACCCTTATATAATAATTACACACATTATATTAATTTATATTTATAAAAAAATATATAATATATCTAATATAAAAAATATTGTATTTATGTCATGTAGTATATTATTATTATCTTTAATAACTAAAGAAATTATCAAAAAAAATATTTATATTTCAAGACCATATAAAAGTATTAATATAAAAAAACAAATTAATAAAAAAAATATACCTAAATGAATTATGGATCAATGAAAATATAAAAATAGTAGTTCCTTTCCATCAGGACATACAATATTTACAAGTTACTGAATAATGTTATTTTGAAAAAAAAAAAAAAAAAATTCAATAATAATATTATTATTAACAGTATTAACTAGTACTAGAATATTTTTATTACTACATAGAAGTCAAGAAATAATATTTAGTTTCATAATAAATAATATTTCTAAATATATAATTAATAAAACATTATTTATTTATAAATATATTAAAACTAGATTTCAAATATAGAAAAATCATAAGCTATATAAGTATTAGGAAAAATTCTAATACATTCATTTAAAATAATTTTTAAATCTCTATAATTATATCTAGAACTAAAATGAGTTAGAATTAATTTTTTAATGAAATATTTTTTAGCAAAATTTGCAGCCTGTATATTAGTAGAATGTCCTCTAATATTAGCTAAATAAGACATATTATTTTTTAAAGTAGATTCATGAATTAAAACATCAACATTATAAATAAAATTATAATCTTTTTTTAATGGGGAAGTATCACCCAATATAACTATATTTTTACCCTTTATTTTTTTACCTAAATAATCTTTACCTTTAATAATTTTACCATTATTTAATTTAATTGTTTTACCTAACTTTAAATATTTATATATAGGACCAGGAAAAACACCATCAAAAATTAATTTATCTACATTTAAATGACCTACTTTATCTTTTTCTTTAACATAATATCCATAACATTCTACAGTATGATTTAATAAAAAAGAAATAATTTGATATTTTTTATTATTAAATATTTCTCCTTCATTAATTTCAAATATATTTAAAGGGAAATTAATATAAGAATTACTCATTTTTAAAAACATATTTATATAATATTTAATACCTTTACCACCATAAATTTCTAATTTTTCAGAAACATTATTTATAGATCTACTAGTTAATAATCCTGGTAAACCGAAAATATGATCGCCATGCATATGTGTAATAAATATTTTTTTAATTTTACTTAATTTTATAGAAGTACGTAATATTTGATGTTGAGTAGATTCACCACAATCAAATAATCATACTTCATATATATTATTATTTAAAATTAAAGCTATACTAGTAACATTTCTTTTAATATTTGGGGAACCAGCATTTGTACCTAAAAATTGTATTAACATTATAATTCAAATAAATTAAAATAAATAATATTATTATAACAAAACATAAAAAAAAAATTAAATATTTTATAATTTATTATTTTTAAAAAATATAAAATTTAAATATATTTTAAAAATATAATATTAAAAAATAATTAATAATCTGTTAATATTAAAAGTATTAATTTTATAACATTATAAAAATTTTAATATGACAAAAAAAATAGGTATACTTACTAGCGGTGGAGATTCACCAGGAATGAATACATTTATATTTAATATAGTTCAATTATGTATAAAAAATAATTTTTTAATATATGGTATATATAATGGTTTTTCAGGACTATATAATAATAAAATAAAATTATTAAATAAAAAAAATTTATCAAATATTTGAAATACTGGAGGTACATTTTTAAAATCATCTAGATTTATAGAACTAAAAAAAATAGAAATTAGAAAAAAAATAATAAAAAATATAAAAAAAAAAATAGATATTCTTATTGTAATAGGAGGAGAGGGAACATATAAAGGAGCATTAAAATTAGATAATATGAATTTACCATGTATAGCAATACCAGGTACTATAGATAATGATATTATAGGAACAGATTATAGTATAGGTTATTTTACAGCATTAGAAACTATTGTTAAATCAGTAGATAATCTTAAAGATACATTTTCATCACATAATAGAATATGCATATTAGAAGTAATGGGAAGAAAATGTGGTAATTTAGCATTAAATTCTTCATTAGCTTGTTCATGTAAATTAGTAATTACTCCAGAAAAAAAAATTAAAAAAAAAAAAATAATAAAAAAAATTTTAAATTTTACTAAAAATAATATAGATAATAATATTATTATTATTACTGAAAATATATATAATATAAAAAAGTTAGCTAAAAAAATTGAAAAAAAAACTAATATAGAAACAAGAACAATATGTTTAGGACATATACAAAGAGGAGGTAGACCATCAGCTTTAGATAGAATTTTAGCTAATAGAATGTCCTTACATACTATAAAATTAATTAAAAAAAATATACTATCACAGTGCGTAGGAATAAGAAATAATAAAATTGTAAATTATAAATTAAAAAAAATAAAAATAAATAATAAATAATGATTAAAAAAAAAAAAAATTTTATATATAAAATTATTAATCATGATATTAAAAAAAAAAAATATAATAAAATAGTTACTCGTTTCCCACCTGAACCTAATGGTTATTTACATATAGGGCATGCTAAATCTATATATATAAATTTTAAAATAGCTAAAGATTACAAAGGTAAATGTAATTTACGTTTTGATGATACTAATCCAAATACAGAAAAAAAAATATATATTAAATCAATTAAAAAAGATATAAAATGATTAGGATATAAATGACATAAAAAAACAAAATATACTTCTAATTACTTTAATATATATTATAAATACGCAAAAATATTAATAAAAAAAAAATTAGCATATGTAGATGAATTATCTATACATGAAATTAAAAAATATAGAGGCACATTAACTACACCTGGCACCAATAGTCCTTATAGAAATAGAAATATAAATAATAATTTATTATTATTTAAAAAAATGAAAAAAGGATATTATAAAGAAGGACAAATGTGTTTAAGAGCTAAAATAAATATGAAGTCGAAAAATATTATATTAAGAGATCCTGTATTATATAGAATTAAATATAGCAAACATCCTAAAACAAAAAATAAATGATGTATATATCCTATGTATGATTTTGCACATTGTATAGCTGATTCAATAGAAAAAATAACACATTCTATATGTACTTTAGAATTTCAAAATAATAGATACTTATATAACTGAATATTAAAACATCTTAATATTAAACATAAACCAAAACAATATGAATTTTCTAAACTTAATATTAGTTATAATATAACCTCAAAAAGAATAATTAATACATTAATTAAAAAAAAAATTATTCAAGGTTGAAATGATCCTAGATTAATTACTTTATCAGGTATGAGAAATAAAGGTTATACTCCAAAATCAATAAAAAATTTTTGTAAATCGCTAGGTATAAGTAAACAGGAAAGTACTATAGATATAAATATTTTAGAAAAATATTTAAGAAAAGATTTAAATATTACTAGTCCTAGAATTATAGGTATTATAAATCCTTTTAAAATTATATTAACAAACATTAATAAGAAGTATTTATTAAACATTAAAATACCTAATCATCCTATAAATAAAAAAATGGGAAAAAGGAAAATAATATTTAGTAAAGAAATATACATAGAAAAAAAAGATTTTAAAAAATTTTTTTTTTTGAAAAAAAAAATAATAAAAAAAAAAATTAGATTAAAATATGTAGGATTAATAAAAGCTAAAAAAATTATCAGAAATAAAAAAAATAAAATTTTATATTTAAAATGTAAATTTTATAAAGAAAAAAAACATAAAAATATTAATATCATTCATTGAATATCAAAAAAAAATTTGTTAAATACAAAAATAAAATTCTATTTAAAATTATTTAATTCACCTTATCCAAATAAAAACAACTATTTATCTATTGTAAATAAAAAATCTTTAAAAATTAAAAGAGGATATATAGAAAAAACAATATTAAAAAGCAAACATAAAATATTTCAATTTGAAAGAATTGGATATTTTAAATTAAACAAAATATATAATAAAAAAAAAGTGTATTTAAATGAAATAATATCTTTAACATAAAAATTTAAATTTCTATGTATATAAAAAAAAAAAATATTTCTTTTAATATTTTAGATATAGTAAAAATTAAACCTTATATAAAAAAAAAAAATGAAAAATATATGAATAATTCACAAATTAAACATTTTAAAAAAATTTTACTTAATTTAAAAAAACAATTAATTATAAATAATAAAAAAAAATATCTTCATAATAAAGAAACTATAAATTTTTCAGATCCTATAGATAGAGCTACTCAAGAAGAAGAATTTACATTTAATTTAATTAATAAAGATAGAAAACAAAAATTAATTAATAAAATAGAAAAAACTATTAAAAAAATTAATGAAAAAAAATTTGGTTATTGTGAAACATGTAATGCAGAAATAGGTATAAAAAGATTAGAAGTACAGCCTACTGCCAATTTATGTATAGATTGTAAAATTATGTCAGAAATAAAAGAAAAAAAAAATAATAAATTAAATATTTAGAATAAAAACTATATACTTTATAAAAAAAATTAAATATAATCTTAAAATTAACTTATTAAGTTTTAAAATAATTTATGAAAAAAATATGATTAGAAAAACTACATACTAATGTAGGACAATTTATAAATATAAACAAAATTATTTATAAAAAAAAGACCAAGTACCAAAAAATATTTATAGTAAATAATAAAAAAATAGGTAATATATTAATATTAGATAATATTATACAAACTACAGAATTTGATGAATTTATATATCATGAAATGATATGTTTAATACCTATATTAAGTCATCCTAAACCTAAAAATATATTAATTATAGGTGGAGGAGATGGGGGTTGTTTAAAACAAATAACAAAATTTAAAGAAATAAAATCTATTACTTTAGTAGAAATTGATAAAAAAATTATTTCTTGTTCAAAAAAATATTTATTTAAAATACATAAAAATTCATTCAATGATCCTAGAGTAAAAATAATTAATAGTGATGGTATAAAATTTATAAAAAATAATAATAAAAAAAAATTTGATATAATAATTATAGATGGAACAGATCCTGTCGGACCAGGAAAAAAATTATTTAGTAAAAATTTTTATTTTAATTGCAAAAAATCTCTTTCTAAAAATGGAATTATAGTATCTCAAAGTGGAACTATATTACAAATAAAACAAGCTTTTAAAAATCTAAATAAAATTAAAAAAATATTTAAATATAGTGGTTTTTATCAATCATCTGTACCAACATATTATGGTGGAAATATTTTCTTTATATGAGCATCAGAAAAAAATAATTTAAAAAAAATTAATGTAAATCAATTATCTTACAGAATAAAATCATATAAATTTAAATATTATAATTTAATGATACACATAAATAGTTTTGTGTTACCTCAATTTATAATTAACAAAATAAATTAATATTCATTAAGGTGAAAAATTTAAAAAATGAAATTATACGGATTTAATAATTTAACAAAAAATTTAAATTTTTGTATTTATGATATATATTACACAAATTCTAATATAGAAAAAAATAAATATATTTATTATATAAATAAAAAATATAATGCTAATAGATTAACAAAAATTCTTAAAAAAACATGTGATATTATAGGGGCAAAAATATTAAATATAGCAAAACAAAATTATCGTCCTCAAGGAGCTAGTGTAACAATATTAATAAGTGAAGAAAAAGAAAAAAAAATAAAACCAAATACGATATTAATGCATTTAAATAAAAGCCATATTTGTGTACATACTTATCCAGAAAGTAATCCAGAAAGTGAAGTATCTACACTTAGAATAGATATAGAAATATCTACTTGTGGTTTAATATCACCACTAAAAGCACTAAATTTTTTTATTAATAAATTAGAATCAGATATATTAACTATAGATTATAAGATAAGAGGATTTACAAGAGATGTAAATGGTAAAAAAATTTTTATAGATCATAAAATTAATTCTATACAAAATTTTATAAACAAAAAAAATAAAAAAATATATGATATGATAGATATTAATATTTATCAAGAAAATATTTTTCATACTAAAATGATACTTAAAAATATTAATTTAAATAATTATATTTTTGATATTAAAGAAATAAATTTTAAAAAAAAAGATAGTATTATTCACTTATTATGAAAAGAAATGAAAGAAATATATTATGGAAAAAATACTTAAATTTATAAAGTTAATATTTCATAACTATTATCAGTAACTAAAATAGTATGTTCGTATTGAGCAGATAGATTTCCATCTTTAGTTTTTACTGTTCAACCATCATTCATAATAATTGTATCTTCAGATCCCATATTAATCATTGGTTCAATAGTAAATATCATACCAGTTTTAAAAAATAAATTACAATTATTTTTGTAATGCAATATATGTGGTTCTTCATGAAAATTTCTTCCTATACCATGACCACAATAATTTTTAACTACAGAATAACCCTTTTTATTAACATAATTTTGGATAATTTTACCTATATTTTTAAATTTACCACCATTTTTAATACATTTTAAGGATAAATAAAGACTTTTTTTAGTAACTTTACATAATCTAACAGCTATATAATTAGGTTTACCAACTAAAAACATTTTAGATATATCTGCATAATAATTATTTTTACATATAGCTATATCAATATTTATAATATCTCCGTCTAATAATATACAATTATAAGAAGGTATACCATGGCAAACAACATCATTAATAGAAGTACAAATAGATTTAGGAAAACCCATATATTTTAATGCTGCTGGATAAGCTTTATGATATTCTACTATACGATTATAACAAATATCATTTATTTTACCTGTTGATATACCTGGTTTAATATATTTAGATATATAAAATAAAACTTCAGAAGCTATTTTAGCCGAAATTTTAATATTTTTAATATCTTTAAAATTTTTAATCATATGTATCATAAATTTATTTTTTTATTTATACCGTTATTTTTTTTATATAAAATATATATATATAATATAAAAAAATAACACTAAAACAAAGAGGATTTTAAAATGAATTTTTCTATTAAAGAAATGATTGATGTAGGAATACATTTTGGACATCAAACAAAACACTGACATCCTAAAATGAAACCTTATATTTATACTAAACATAATAAAATACATATTATCAATTTAGATAAAACAATTAAATTATTTTATATAGCATTAAAAGAACTAAAAAAAATAAATAAAAAAAAAAAAAAAAATATTATTTATAGGCACTAAAAAAGCTGCAAGTAATTTTATTAAAAATACTGCTATAAAATGCAATCAATATTTTATTAACAATCGTTGATTAGGTGGAACATTAACTAATTGAAAAACAGTAAAAAAATCCATTAATTTTTTAAAAGAAATAGAACAACAATCTAAAAATGGACTATTAGAAAAATTAACTAAAAAAGAAATTTTACAAAAAAAAAGATTATTAAAAAAATTAAAAAATAATTTAGATGGCATAAAAAATATGAATAATTTACCAGATGCTATATTTGTAGTAGATGCTAATTACGAAAATTTAGCAATAAAAGAAGCTCAACAATTAAAAATAAAAACATTTGCTATAATAGATACTAATACTAATCCAGAAGGATTAGATTATATAATTCCTGGTAATGACGATTCTTCAAAATCTATAAAATGATATTGTGATAATATTATAAAATATATTAAATAAATAATTTATGAATATAAAAATATTAAAAAAAATTAGAAAAATTACTTCTGTAAGTATTAAAGAATGTCTACAAGCATTAAAAAAAAATAATTTTAATTTAGAAAAATCTATTATTTATTTAAAAAAAAAAAAATTACATAAAAATAAAAAACCCAAACAAGGAGGAATATTTGGAAAAATAAAAAATAATAAAGGTATTATAATAAAAATAAATTGCGAAACTGATTTCGCAATTAAAAATAAAAAAATAATAAATTTTGCTAAAAAAATAATTAATTATTCTCTTAAAAATAAATGTACATCTATTGAAAAAATTAATAACGTATTTAAAAAAAAAAGAAAATATTTAATATTAAAATTTAAAGAAAATATAATAATTAAAAAAATACATTGTATAAAAGGAAAATATTTATGTAAATACATACATAATAATAATAAAATAGGAACTATATTAAAAATAAAATTAAAAAATAAACATATAAATTTTAAAAAAATTAAAAAAATAGCTATGCATATAGCAGCTATGAATCCTAAATATATAGATAAAAGTGATATATCATACAATACAGCTAAAAAATATATAAAAAATATTATTTTAATTTCAAAACAAAAAAATAAAAAAATAATTAAAAAAAAAATAAAAGAAAAAATTAATAACTTAATATTATTAAAACAAAAATTTATTTTTAATAATAAAAAATCAATATCTGATTACATTAAAAAAAATAATATTAAAATAATAAATTTCTATAGACTTCAAATATAAAAATGTATAAACGTATAGTACTAAAAATAAGTGGGGAATCACTTGGTAAAAATAATATTATAGATAAAAATATTATGATTTACTTAACTAAAGAAATTATAAAAATATTTAAAAAAAAAATTCAAATTTCTATTATTATAGGTGGAGGAAATATATTAAGAGGAAAAGATTTACATTACTTAAAAATAGACCGAGCTATAGCAGATCAAACAGGAATGTTATCCACTATAATAAATGGATTAATTTTACATAATTTTTTAAATAAAAAAAATATTAATACTAAAATAATGTCTACTTTTAATATTCATAATATATGTGAACCTTATAATTATATTAAAATTAAAGAATATTTAAAAAAAAATAAAATAGTTATAATTACTTCAGGAATAGGAAATCCTTTATTTACTACAGATACAGCAGCTTGTTTAAAAGCAATAGAAACTAAATCTAATATATTAATAAAAGCTACTAAAGTTAATGGAGTATATAATATTGATCCTAATATAAATAAAAAAGCTAAGTTTTTTAGTAAAATAAGTTACAATAAAATAATAAAAAAAAATATTAAAATTATGGATACTATATCTTTTTACATTGCTAAGAAACATAAATTACCTATATATATATATAATATATATAAAAAAAACGCATTATATAATATAATAATGGGTAAAAAAGAAGGTACCTTAATATATTAATTAATAGGAGGTATGGCCGAGTGGTTTAAGGCAACGGTCTTGAAAATCGTCAACGTAATCGTTCGAGAGTTCGAATCTCTCTGCCTCCGTAAAAATATGAATAATTTAAAATTAAGTAATATTATAGATAAATATTTAAATTCTAATGAAATTATAGATAATTCTGTTAACGGTATACAAATAGAGGGACAAAAAAATATAAAAAAAATTATAACATGTGTAAGTATAAATGATTTTATAATAGAAAAAGCTCTACTTTATAAAATAGATACATTAATTTCTCATCATGGAATATTATGAAAAAATGACAATTCCAATATTTTAGGAATGAAAAGAAAAAGAATTCAAAAAATATTAAATAATAATATAAATGTATTTACTTGACATTTACCTTTAGATATACATCCTAAAATAGGAAATAATGTTCTTATAGCAAAAAAATTTCATATTCTCATAAAAATATTACCTACAAATAATTTTCCAGTATTAATAGGAAAAATAAATTCCAAAATAGATATTATAAAAAAAATAAAAGAAAAATATAAAAATATTTTTTTTCTAAAAAGTAAAAGAAAAAAAATTAATAAAATAGGTATATGTAGTGGATTAGGAAATAAATTTATAGAAAAATCTATCATAAATTATGATATTGATACATATATAACCGGAGAAATATTAGAAAGTGATTTTTATATATTTAAAGAATATGATATTAATATAATAACTATAAAACATTATATATCTGAAATATATGGAGTAAAAGAATTAGGTAAATGAATAAAAGATAAATTTCATTTAAAAGTTAAATTTATAAATACATTTAATAAATATGAATATCTTTATTACAAAGATAATATAAATTAATATAACTAATTATAAATTAATATATTTATAAAAATTAATAAAATATAATATATTTATATATATAAATATTTATATGTTAAAAATATTTTTTTAAAATAAACTATTTAATTTACTATTTTAAAAATATTTATAAATCAAATAATATATATTAAGTATTTTTTTTTAAAAAAATAATAAATTAATCATGATTAGTATAATATCAATTACAACTTCAAATAATATTATTAATAAACACATATATTTTAAAATTAAAGAAAATATAAAATGAATCAAAAAAAAAATTAATAATAAAATTATTATAATAGAAAAAAAAATATGAATATTAATAAAAAATAAGATAAAAAATAAAACTAGTATAGTTATTGATGAAAATATTAAAAAAAAATATTTGCATCTCAAAAAAAAAAAAACTATATTTATTGATTCTATTATTCAAGCATTAAATATAGCCAAAAAAAAGAACAAAGAAATTATAATTATTGGAGATAATAAAATATATTTTAAAATAATTAAATGAGCTAAAAAAATATATTTTATTTATATAAATAAAAAAAATTGCAAAAATATTTTTTTTTCTAAATATAATCACAAAAAATGAAAAGTAATATATAGAAAAAAAAAAAAAATTCAAAATATTAACATCAATTATATTATATTTAGTATATTAATAAAAATATAAATTTATGTTTAAAAAAATTAAAAAAAAAATAAGTAAATTAAAAAAAAAAATTTGAAAACATTACTTTTATTACTTTAATAAAAATAAAAGTCTTATAAGCGACTTAAAATACGATTTTCTAATTAAAAAATTAGAAAAATTAGAAAAAAAATATCCTTTATTAAAATCAAAAAATTCTCCTACACAAAAAAATAATTATAAATTTACTAAAAGATTTAAAAAATCAAAACATAAAATATTAATGCTATCAATAAAAAATGAATATTTAGTTAAAAAAGTATATAAATATTTTAAAAATATTAAAAAAAAATATTCTCAAATAGATTATTTTTGTGAACTTAAAATAGATGGAGTAGCACTTAGTTTAATATACAAAAATAAATATTTATATAAAGCATTAACTAAAGGTAATGGAATATATGGTGAAAATATAACTAAAAATATACAAATAATAAAATCTATACCAAAAAAAATAAAAAATAAAAAAAAATATAAATATTTAGAAATAAGAGGAGAAATATTTATTAAAAAAAAAAATTTTTATAAAATAAATAAAAAAAATATATTTTCTAATAGTAGAAATTTAACTTCAGGAACAATAAGATCATTAGATAAAAATATTATTATAAAAAGAAAATTATCTTTTATAGGATATGATTTAATAATAAATAAAAAAAGAAAAAAAATTTTAAAACAATCAAAATGTTTAAAGAAAATTAAAAAATTAGGATTTAAAATAGATAAATATGCATTTAAAACTAATTCTTTTAAAAAAATTATTCATTTTTATAAAAAAATAAAAAAAAACAGAGATAAAATTAACTTTGAAATAGATGGAATAGTTGTTAAAATAAATAATAGAAAAATACAAGAAAAAATTAAAAATAACGAAAAATACATTAAATGAGCAATAGCATGAAAATTTCCATCTATTAAAAAAAAAACAATTGTAAAAAATATTAAATACCAAGTAGGTAGAAACGGAATTATAATACCTATAGTAATAATTAAACCAATTAATATTAATGGAATTAATATAAAAAAAATAAATTTATATAATTTAAAATATCTCAAAAAAATATCTCTTAATACAAAAGATGAAATTATTGTAGAAAGAGCAGGTGATGTTATACCCAAAATTAATAAAGTAATTTCAAATACTAAAAAAAATAATATAATTAAAAAATGTCCATCATGTAACGAAAAAATTAATATAAATGAAAATATACCTAAATGTTATTTTAATTTAACTTGTCCAGAACAATTAGAAAAAAATTTACTAAATTTTGTTTCTAGAAATGGTTTTAATATACCTAATATAGGTAAAAAAATAATTAAAAAATTAATAAAATATAAACATATAAATTGTATTTCCGATTTATTAAAATTAACTATTAAAAAACTTATTTCTTTACCTAATATAAAACATAAATTAGCACATAAAATATTAATTTCTATTAAAAATTCAATTAAAAATATAAAAATAAGAAATTTGATATATTCATTATCTATACCATATATAGGCATATCTACATCTAATTATATAAGTAAAAAAATTAAAAAATTTGATGAATTCATAAATATTAAAAAAAAAAAAATTAAAAAAATTAGTTATTTAAAATATAAATCTATTATAAATTATTTAAATAATAAAAAAAATTTTAAACAGTTATTAATATTAAAAAAAATAATTAAAAAAATTAAGAATTAGATATTTTTTTAATAGAATAATTTAATCTATATTTAACTTTTTTATTACCTAATAACAATATTATTGTAGATATACTAATTGTATTTAATTTACCTGTAGTAAAAAATCTTAATAATTGATAGATTTTTTTTTTACTTAAAAAAATAAATTTTTTAAATGAATTGTGAATAATTTTATTAATATTATTAATATTTCATACACATAATAAAGAAAAACTATATTTAAAAAATAATAATAATTTAATAAAAATATTTTTATTAAACTTTAATAAAATATTTTTATTTAAAAAAAAATAATTATTATCAAAAATAATATAAAAATTATATATATCTTTTAATAAATAACTTCTATACAAAATAGAATTTATAATTTCAGAAAAATTATTAATATAATTAATTTTAATATTATTAAAATCAAAAAAAAATTTTAAATAAAATAATAGTTTTTTATAAGATATATTATTAATATAATATTTATTTATTCAAATCATTTTTTTAAAATTTAAAATACAAGAAGATTTTTTAATATTTTTAAAATTAAATATTTTTATCATTTCATGAATATAAAATATTTCATTATTTTTATAAGATCATCCTAAACGTAATAAAGAATTTAAAATTGATTCAGGTAAAAAACCAGATTTTATATAATCATTAATATCAGAAGAACTATCTCTTTTAGATAGTTTCTGTCCTTCTTTATTTAATATCATAGGTAAATGTACGTACTTAGGAACATTATAATTTAAAGTATTAATAATATTAATTTGTTTAAATGTATTATTAATATGGTCTTCTCCTCTTATTACATGAGTTACTGACATATTAAAATCATCAGCTACAACGCAAAAATTGTAAGTAGGTATACCATTAGATCTTAAAATAATAAAATCATCTAATTCATGATTAAAAATTTTTAAATTACCGAAAACTATATCCTTAAAAATAATTTTACCCAATAAAGGATTTTTAAATCTTATTACATAAGATTTATTTTTTATTAATTTTTTTTTTTTTCTACAATATCCATCATAACGAGGTTTTATATTATTTAATAAACAAACTCTACGTATCTTTTTTAATCTATTAATATCACAATAACATTTATATGCTAAATTTTTATTTAACATATCAAATATAATTTGTTTATAAAAATCTATTCTTTTAGATTGATAAATAGGTTTATCATCCCAATATAATCCTAATCATTCTAAGACATAAAAAATATTATCTATATATTTTTGATTATTTCTTTTAATATCAGTATCTTCTATCCTTAAAAAAAAAATACCATTATTTTTTCTAGCATATAATCAAGAATATAAAGCAGAACGTATATTACCTATATGTAAATAACCGGTAGGACTAGGAGCAAATCTTGTAATAATATTATTCATAAACTATATTAACATTTTAATTAATTTATATATATTTAATATAATTATATAATAAAATTATTAATAATTTCATAATTTAATTAAAATGCAAAAATATATAAGAAATTTTTCTATTATCGCACATATAGATCATGGTAAATCTACTTTATCAGATAGAATTATAGAATTATGTACGGGGAAAAAAATAAGTCAAAAACAACAAAGAATATTGGATAATATGGAATTAGAAAAAGAAAAAGGAATAACAATTAAATCACAAAGTGTACGACTAAAATATAAATATAAAAATAATATATATCAATTTAATTTAATTGATACACCTGGACATACAGATTTTTCGTATGAAGTATCTAGATCTTTATATATATGCGAAGGAGCATTACTTATTATAGATGTTACACAAGGTATACAAGCTCAAACAATAGCTAATTATAATATAGCTAAAAAATTAAATATTAAAATATTACCTATAGTTAATAAAATAGATTTAATAAATAAAGACTTAAAAAAAATAATGCAACAAATTGAAAATTTATTAAATATAAAAAAAAAAAAAATAATTTTATGTTCAGCAAAAAAAAATATAGGTATAAAAAAAATAATTAAAAATATAATTAATAAAATACCTTCCCCTAAAGGAAATAATAATTATTATTTACAAGCACTAATTATAGATTCATATTTTGATAATTATTTAGGAACATTTTTATTAATTAAAATACATAACGGACACATAAAAAAAAATGATAAAATAAAATTTGTAAATGAAAATAAAAAATATAATGTAGAAAATATTTATGTAAACATACCTAAAAAAAAAAATTGTGAATATTTAAGATGTGGTGAAGTAGGATGAATATCCTGTAATATTAAAAAAATTAATAATATAAATATAGGAAATACTATTACAAAATATATAAATCCATCTAAAAAAAAAATAAATAGATTTAAAATAATTAGCCCTAAAATATATGCTGGTTTATATCCCAGTGAAAATAAAGATTTTATAAAATTTAAAAAATCATTAGAAAAATTAAGTTTAAATGATTCATCTATAATATTTAAACAAGAAAATTCACCAATATTTGGATTTGGATTTAGATGTGGATTTTTAGGTAAATTACATTTAGAAATAATAAAAGAAAGATTAGAAAGAGAATATAATATAAACACAATTATTACTTTACCTACAGTAGATTATAAAATTACTAATAAAAAAAAAAAAATAATTTATATAAATAATCCTATAAATTTACCTCCAAGAAATGAAATTAAAAATATTCAAGAACCTATATGTACATGTAATATTTTTACTCCACAAAAATATTTAGGAAATATAATAAAATTATGTATAGATAAAAGAGGAAAACAAAAAAAAATATTTTTTACACAATATGATGTTAATTTAACTTACGAGTTACCTATATCAGAAATAATAACAAATTTTAGTAATAAACTAAAATCTTTATCTAAAGGATATGCATCTTTTGAATATTCATTTAAAAAATATAAAAAATCTGATATAGTTTTATCAGAAATTGTAATTAATAAAAAAAAAATAGATGGATTTTCTTTACTAATACATAAAAAAAATATATTACAATATAGCAAAAAAATTATAGAAATTATCAAAAATAATATAAGTAAACAACAATATGAAATAAATATACAATCTTTATGTAATAATAAAATAATTTCTAAATGTCGTATAAGAGCATTAAGAAAAAATGTAACTTCCAAATGTTATGGAGGAGATATATCTAGAAAAAAAAAATTACTTCAAAAACAAAAAGAAGGAAAAAAAAGAATGAAGAAAATAGGTAATATATTTATATCACAAGAAATATTTTTTAAAACACTCAAAATAATGTAAAAATATGATTATTCTTAATAGAATACTATTTGTAATAATAACATTAAGTATAATGTTATATGTATTTAAAAAAATATTTTATAAAAAAAAAAATATCATTATAATTGATACATTAATAGAAATATTACCTATGTTAATAAGTATATTTATATTCAGATCATTTATATATGAACCTTTTTTAATACCTTCATCATCAATGATGCCAAATTTATTAATTGGTGATTTAATTTTAGTTAACAAACTATCATACAATATTAAAAACCCTTGAAATAATAAAACTATTTTAAATATTAATAATCCTACTTATGGAGATATTATAGTTTTTCAATATCCTAAAAATAAAAATATTTATTATATTAAAAGAATAATAGCACTACCAGGAGATACAATAATATATGATAAATTTAAAAAAGAAATTAAAATATATAAACCTAAAAATAATATTAATATAGTAAAATATACTTCAAAAAAAAAAAGTTTTTATATAGAAGAAATAAATTACAATAATAAAATAGAAGAATTTTTTTGAAATATTAAAAAAAAAGAAAAATTTTCTAAAAAATCAGAATTTTTATTTTTAACAGAAAAAACAGAACATATAAATAATAAAAAATATAATATATTATTAACATCATTTAATAAATATTTTTCAGTAAAAAAAAAAAAATGAATTATACCTAAAGATATGTATTTTGTCATGGGAGACTACAGAGATAATAGTGAAGATAGTAGATATTGGGGATTTGTGCACAAAAATTTAATTATTGGTAAAGCAAAATATATATGGATGAGTTTAGAAAAACAATACAATAATTGACCAACAGGAATTAGATTAAATAGAATAGGTAAAATTATTTAAATATTTTTATGATGAAAATTTTTTATTTAGAAAAAAAAATTAAATACAAATTTATAAATAAAAAAATACTTACTTTATCATTAACACATAGAAGTTATAGTCATATTCATAATGAAAGATTAGAATTTCTAGGAGATTCTATACTTAATTTCATTATTACTAAAAAAATATATAAAAAATTTTTTAATAAAAAAGAAGGTTTTATGACTAGAATAAGAGCTAATTTAGTAAATAAAAAAAATTTATTCAAAATTGCTCAAAAACTTCAATTAAATAAATATATTTTATTAGGTCAAGGAGAATTAAAAATGTTAGGACAATATAAAATATCTATTTTAGCTAATACTTTAGAAGCTATCATAGGAGCTATATTTATAGATAGTAAAAATATTAATACAGTAGAAAATACTATTAAAAAACTTTTTTTTAATTATAAAAATAATAAAAAAATACTAAATATAAAAAATAATCATAAAGATTATAAAACTATATTACAAGAATATTTACAAAAAAACAAATTACCTTTACCAAAATATTATATATCTAATAAAAAAGGTAAAGAACATGAACAAATATTTACAGTAAAATGTAAAATTGAATTATTAAAAAAAATTACTGAAGGGATAGGTCATAGTAAAAAAAAAGCAGAACAAAAATCAGCCAAAAAAGCATTAATAGAAATAGGTATAATAAAAAAAAATATAACTAATGAAAATAAAAAAAAAATATATATGTGTAACAATATTAATAGGTAAACCGAATGTAGGAAAATCAACTCTATTTAATAAATTAATAAATAAAAAAATTTCCATAACATCTAAAAAAAAATATACTACTCAAAAAAATATTTGAGGTATATATAATAAAAAAAAATATCAATACATATATATCGATACTCCAGGAATAAAATATATAAAAGATTTATACAAAAATATTAACAACATATTAAATAATTTAAATAATTATAAAATTTTTAAAAAAATTAATTTAATAATTTTAATGATAAAAAAAGAAAAAACCTTCGAAGAATTAAGAATAATAAACAAATTAAATTTATATAAAATACCTTATATAATAATAATAAATAAAATAGATATGATTAAGAATAAAACTACTTTACTACCTTACATTAAAAGAATAAAATATTATACTAAAATAACTAATATAGTACCTATTTGTGCAAAAAAAATAAAATATATAAATATTATTAAAAATATTGTAAAACAACATTTAAAAAAATCAAAATTTTATTTTAAAAATAATATAAAAACTATTCATAATGATATATTTATAATGAATGAAATCATTAGAGAAAAAACAATAAGATTTATAGGAGATGAAATACCATATTTACTAAAATTTAAAATAAAAAAAAAATATATTATAAATAATCAATTACATATTATAAGTAATATATATGTTAAAAAAAAACAATATATACCTATATTAATAGGAAAAAATGGTCAAAAAATAAATAAAATTATTAAATTATCACAAAAAAGTATTAAAAAATATTTAAATACTAAAAATAAAATTTTTTTATATATAAATATTAAAAAAAACAAAAAAAAATGATAAATTGAAAAAATATATTTCATCAAGAAAAAAAAAAAAAATATTTTTTAAAAATAATAAAATTTTTAATAAATGAATATAAGAAAAAAATTATTTATCCTAAAAAAAAACATATATTTAAATTATTTAAATTAATAAAATTTAATGAAATTAAAGTAGTAATTTTAGGACAAGATCCATATTGTAATAAAAATCAAGCTCATGGATTAGCTTTTTCAGTACCACCAAATATTAAATGCCCTAAATCTATTATAAATATATATAAAGAAATTAAATATGAATATAATAATTTTAAAGTACCATCACACGGAAATCTAATAAATTGAGTTAAACAAGGAGTATTTTTATTCAATACTATATTAACAGTAGAAAAAAATAAACCATGTTCTCACAAAAATATAGGATGAGAAATATTTTCAAATAATATAATTAAATATATAAATTTATATTTAAAAAATATAGTATTTATTTTATGGGGGAAATATGCTCAAAAAAAAGTATTTTTAATAAATAAAAAAAAACATTTAATTTTAACTGCTGCACATCCATCACCTTTATCAGTAAAAAATTTTTTTAAATGTAATCATTTTAAAAAAACTAATATATATTTAAAAAAAAAAAAAATAAAACCCATAATATGGTAATTAAAAAAAATTTAATTTTTCTTTAATTAAAGAAATACTTTCTTTAGCTTTTTCTTTAGCTTTTTTTTTACCAATTAATAAAATTTTTCTTAAAAATTTCTCTTTTCTACGAAAAAAAAAATATTTATTTTGTAATAAAATTAAAAAAGAATTAATTTCTATAATTACTACTTCTTTAAATTCTTTATATGAATATCCAACAAATTTTTTTTCTAAATCACATATTTTTATATTAGTAATATTAGATAATATATTTAATAAATTAGATATTCCGGGTTTATTAATTAAATCAAAAATAATTTTAGGAGGAAAATCATTATCAGTAATACAATTTCTAATTTTATATGCTACTAAATCAGGAGTATCTAATAAATAAATAACATTATTTTTATTAATATCAGATTTAGACATTTTTTTTTTAATATTTAACAAAGACATAACTTTAGAACAATTAGATAAAATATATTTAGGTAAATTAAATATTTTTTTTTTAAATAATTTATTTATTCTTCTTGAAATTAGTCTTGTAAATTCCAAATGCTGTATTTGATCTTTACCTATTATAACATAATCGGAATCATATAATAATATATCTGCAGCCATTAAAATAGGGTAATTTAACAAACCACAATTAATAATTTTATTATTTTTTTCTTTAGATTTTTGCTTAAATTGTGTCATACGTTTTAATTCACCTATATAAGTGCAACAATTTAATAATCAATATAATTTAATATGTTCACTTACATGTGATTGTAAAAATACAATACTTTTTTTATAATCTATACCTAAAGATAATAAAATAGATAAAATATCTAGTATATGTATACTTTTAACATTTAAAATATTAGTATAAGAATGTAAATCAGCTATACAATAATAGCAATTATATTTTTCCTGTACAGAAAATCATTTTTTTAATACTCCTATATAATGTCCTATAGTTATATTACCACTAGGTTGAATAGCACTAAAAATTGTTTTTTTCATTATTAATAATAACTTATTATTTAAAGTTTAAAATATATTATTTTTTTAATAAATCTGAATAATTTAATAATTTTTTTAAATTTACACTAGCTATTTCTTCATTGGAATTATATTTAACATTTAATTTATTTAATTTATATCTATTTTTTTTGTAATGATAAGAATAACCAGTACCTGAAGGTATTAATCTACCAACAATAACATTTTCCTTTAAACCCCTTAATTCATCTTTTTTTCCTGATATAGCCGCTTCAGTTAATATTTTAGTCGTTTCTTGAAAAGAAGCTGCCGAAATAAAAGATTCAGTAGCTAAAGAAGCTTTAGTAATACCTAATAAATTACGTTTATATTTAATTAAATTTTTGTTATTTTTAGCTAAATCTTTATTAACTATTCTAATTCTAGAAATTTCTACTTGTTCTCCATTTAAATATAATGAATCACCTGAATCACAAATAGTAACTCTACGTAACATTTGCCTTATAATAACTTCAATATGTTTATCATTAATTTTAACACCCTGTAACCTATAAACATCTTGAACTTCATTAACAATAAATTTTGTTACTTCTTCTACACCTCTTAATTTTAAAATATCATGTGCAGATTCTATACCATCAGTAATAATATCACCTTTTTCTACAAATTCCCCCTCAAAAACGTGTAGTTGTTTTCATTTAGGTATCATTTCTTCATAACTATTATCATCATCAAAACTCTTAATTATCAAACGATATTTACCTTTAGTTTCTTTACCGAAATTTATTACACCAGATATTTTAGCTAATATAGCAGAATCTTTAGGTTTTCTAGCTTCAAATAAATCTGCTACTCTAGGTAAACCACCAGTTATATCTTTTGTTCCACCATACTCTTTGGATATCTTAGCTAATACATCGCCAGTATTAACATAAGAATAATTTTCTACTTGAACAATAGTTTTACTAGGTAAAAAATATTGTACTTTGACTTTAGTTCCAGGAATAAATATGTCATTACCATTTTTATCTACTATTTTAATAGAAGGTTTAAAATCTTTACTTAAATTTCTTTCTATTTGATCTAATACTATAACAGTAGATATACCTGTAACATCATCAACTTTACGTTCTATAGTTTGTCCATCGTGCATATCTACAAAACGTACATAACCACTTACTTCTGTAAATATAGGAATAATATGTGGTTCCCAAAAAGATATTAATTCCCCACAAGATACCTTTTCACCATCTTTTTTTTTTACTATAGCTCCATAAGGTAATTTATAACTTTCTTTAATTAAACCTAATTTATTAATAATTTTTAATTCTACATTACGTGAAATTATAACTAAATCACCATTAACATTAGTAATAGATTTTAAATTTATTAATTTTAATATACCATTATTTTTTATTTTTATATTAGATTCTATAGAAACTCTCGAAGCAGCTCCACCTATATGAAAAGTACGCATAGTTAATTGTGTTCCAGGTTCACCTATAGATTGAGCTGCTATAACACCTACAGCCTCACCTTTATTTATTAAACAACCTCTAGCTAAATCTAAACCATAACAATAAGAACATATACCAAAATTAGTTTTACATGTAACAACAGAACGAACTTTAACAACATGTATAGCAGATCTTTCTATTAATTTACAATATTTGTCATCTAATAATGTATTTTTTTTAACTAAAATATTTTTAGAATCACTACAATATATATTTTCTAATAAAACTCTTCCCAGAATACGTTCTCTTAAAGATTCTTTTATATCATTACCTTCTATAATAGAAGATAATGATATACCCTCTTTAGTTTTACAATTTTTTTCAATTATTACTAAATCTTGAGCTACATCAACTAAACGACGAGTTAAATAACCAGAATTAGCTGTTTTTAAAGCTGTATCTGCTAAACCTTTTCTAGCACCATGAGTAGAAATAAAATATTGTAATACACTTAAACCTTCTCTAAAATTAGCAGTTATAGGTGTTTCAATTATAGAACCATCTGGTTTAGCCATTAAACCTCTCATACCAGCTAATTGTCTTATCTGAGCTGCAGAACCTCTAGCTCCAGAATCAGCCATCATAAAAACACTATTAAAAGAATCTTGTTTTCTAAGACTTCCATTAATATTAACTCATTCTATTGATAAATTATCCATCATAGATTGAACTATTTTCTCATTCGCTGTAACTCATATATCTATAACTTTGTTATATTTCTCTCCCATAGTAACTAAACCAGACTGAAACTGATCTTGAATATCATTAACTTCATTCTCAGCTTCTTTAATAATATCATTTTTATTTTTAGGTATTACCATATCATTAATACTAACTGAAGAACCCGAAATAGTAGCATACTTAAAACCCATATACATAATATTATCAGAAAATGTAACAGTTTTTTTTAAACCTAATTTTTTATAACAAATACTTAAAATCTTAGAAACATCATTTTTATTTAAAACCTTATTAACTAAAGAAAAAGATAAACCTTTAGGGAAAATACTTCATAATATTACTCTACCAATAGTAGAATCTATAATATATTGTATTTTTTTAAATTTATTTTGATCTATTTTTTTAAATTCTATAATTTTAACTTTAATTTTAGTATGTAAACATACTAAATTATTAGTATATAAAATTTTAGCTTCATTACTATCAGATACTAACATTCCTTCCCCAATACAACCGAGTTTTTCTCGCGTCATATAATATAAACCTAAAATTACATCTTGAGAAGGAACAATAATTGGTTCACCGCTAGCAGGAGATAATATATTATTTGTAGACATCATCAATACTCTGGCCTCTAACTGAGCTTCTAAAGTTAGAGGAATATGTACAGCCATTTGATCACCATCAAAATCTGCATTATAAGCAGCACAAACTAAAGGATGTAATTGAATAGCCTTTCCTTCAACTAATAAAGGCTCAAAAGCTTGTATACCTAAACGGTGCAATGTAGGAGCTCTATTAAGCAAAATAGGATGTTGTTTAATTACTTGCTCTAAAACATCTCATACTATTGCTTCTTCGTTTTCAACCATTTTTTTAGCTGACTTAATAGTATTTACAATACCTTGACTTTCAAGTCTTCCGTAAACAAAAGGTTTAAATAACTCTAAAGCCATTTTTTTAGGTAAACCACATTGATATAAACGTAAATAAGGCCCAACAGTTATAACTGATCTACCAGAATAATCAACTCTTTTACCTAATAAATTCTGTCTAAATCTACCCTGTTTACCCTTTATCATATCAGCTAAAGATTTTAAAGGTCTTTTATTAGATCCAGTAATAACAAATCCTCTACGTCCATTATCTAATAATGCATCAACAGCTTCTTGTAACATTCTTTTTTCATTTTTTATAATTATATCAGGAGCAGATAAATCTAATAATCTCTTTAAACGATTATTACGATTAATAACTCTTCTATATAAATCATTAAGATCAGAAGTAGCAAATCTACCTCCATCTAAAGGTACTAATGGTCTTAAATCAGGAGGTAATACTGGTAATATATTTAATATCATTCATTCAGGTTTGTTACCAGAATTAATAAAAGATTCTATTAATTTTAATCTTTTAGTAATTTTTTTTTTCTTAATTTCAGAATTAATTTTCTTTAATTTTTTTAATAATTTTTTATATTTTTTTTTTAAATTAATATTTTTAAGTAAATATTCTATAGCTTCTGCACCCATACGAGCATCAAAATTATTATTAAATTTATCAGAAAAATTCAAATATTGTTCTTCACTTAAAATTTGATATAACTTTAAACTACTTTCCTGTGGGTCAATAACAATATAAGATTCAAAATATAAAATTTTCTCTACATCACGTAAAGATATATTTAATAATAAACTTATTCTAGAAGGTAAAGATTTTAAAAATCATATATGAGCTACTGGAGAAGATAATTTTATATGACCCATTCTTTCACGACGTACTTTAGTTTTAGTCACCTCCACTCCACATTTTTCACAAATTACTCCCTTATATTTAAGCCTTTTATATTTACCACATAAACATTCATAATCTTTTATAGGTCCAAATATACGAGAACAAAATAAACCATCTCTTTCAGGTTTAAAAGTACGATAATTAATCGTTTCTGGTTTTTTAACTTCTCCATATGACCAAGATTCAATAATTTTAGGTGATGCTAAAGTTATTTTAATAGAATTAAACTCTCTATCAAGAGATTTTTTTAAAAAACTTTCAAAATTATTCACAATAAAAATGACCTTAAAAATATTAAAAAATAAATATATTATTAAAAATTAATTATCATCTAATTCAATATTAATACCTAAAGAACAAATTTCTTTTACTAAAACATTAAAAGATTCAGGCATACCAGGACTCATTTGATGATTACCATTAACTATATTTTTATATATTTTAGTTCTACCATTTACATCATCAGATTTAACAGTTAACATTTCTTGTAAAGTATAAGCGGCACCATAAGCTTCTAAAGCCCATACTTCCATTTCTCCAAATCTTTGACCTCCAAATTGGGATTTTCCTCCTAAAGGCTGTTGAGTAATTAAACTATATGAACCAGTAGATCTAGCATGTATTTTATCATCTACTAAATGATTTAATTTCATCATGTACATATATCCAACTGTAACTGGTCTCTCAAATTTTTTACCAGTTAAACCATCATACAAATCAATTTGTCCAGAACTAGGTATTCCTACTATTTTAAATAATTTTTTTATTTCATGTTCTTTAATTCCATCAAATACAGGAGTAGCAATAGGAAAACCTTCTGATAAATTTTTAGCTAATAACATAAATTGATCATTATTTAATAAACTTAAATTAATATTTTTATTATTAATAAAATATATTTTTTGAATAAAATCTTTAATTTTATTAATATCAAAATTATTTTCTAACATAAATTTAATTTTATCACCTATAGATTTAGCTACCATTCCTAAATGTGTCTCTAAAATCTGACCTATATTCATTCTTGAAGGAACTCCTAAAGGATTCAATATTATATCTATAGGAATACCATATTTATCATACGGCATATCTTCAATAGGACATATTTTAGATATAACACCTTTATTACCATGTCTACCTGACATCTTATCTCCAACTTGGATATGACGTTTAACAGCTAAATAAATTTTAACCACTTTTAAAACACCAGGAGGTAAATCATTACTCTGAGTAATTTTACTTTCATAATTTTCTAATTTTATATCAAATATTTTTTCTA
Organism: Candidatus Stammera capleta; assembly: GCA_036689465.1. Lineage (GTDB taxonomy): Bacteria > Pseudomonadota > Gammaproteobacteria > Enterobacterales > Enterobacteriaceae > Stammera > Stammera capleta_AP. The sequence continues at coordinate 243,093 of CP144833.1, forward strand.
AATTTTTATAAGCTTTCAATAAATTATCAATTTTATTTTTTGTAGATAAATTTGATATTTTTAATTCAATAATATCCTTATAATCTAAAGAAATACAATTAATATTATCTTTTTTTAAAATGTTTTTAATATAATCAATTAAAATTTCTTTAAAATAATTTAATTCATTAGATATTTTATTTTTAATATTTTTTAACTGTATATATTCTATATTTAATAATCTTTTATCTTTAGTAATACCTTCTCTAGTAAAAATTTGTACATCTATTACTGTACCACTACATCCATTAGGAACTCTTAAAGAACTATCTTTAACTTCTGAAGCTTTTTCTCCAAATATAGCACGTAAAAGTTTTTCCTCAGGAGTTAATTGAGTTTCTCCTTTAGGCGTAATTTTACCCACTAAAATATCTCCACTAAATACTTCTGCTCCTATATAAATAATACCACTTTCATCTAATCTAGATAATACTGAATCATTAATATTAGGTATATCAGCAGTTATTTCTTCAGACCCTAATTTAGTATCTCTACATATACAAGATAATTCTTGAATATGTACAGTAGTAAATATATCTTTATGAACTATTTTTTCAGAAATTAAAATAGAATCCTCAAAATTATAACCATGTCAAGGCATAAATGCTACTCTTACATTTTGACCTAATGCTAATTCTCCTAAATCAGTAGAAAAACCATCAGCTAAAACATCATTTTTTTTAACTAATTCACCTAAAACAACGTTGGGTTTTTGATGTATACAAGTATTTTGATTAGAACGAGAATACTTAATTAAATTATAAATATCAAGTTTTTTATGTAAATTATATTCATCTAATATAATATCATTTTCAATAATTATTTTAGAAGAATCAACATATTTCACAATTCCATTATTTTTAGATAAAATTAATATACCTGAATCTCTTGCTATAACAGATTCTATACCAGTACCTACTAATGGTTTATCTGGTATTAAACAAGGAACTGCTTGGCGCTGCATATTAGCTCCCATTAATGCCCTATTAGCATCATCATGTTCTAAAAAAGGTATTAAAGAAGCTCCTATAGAAACTATCTGTTGAGGAGAAACATCCATGTAATTAATTTGAATATTATTAAATAAATTAAATTCACCTTTATATCTACATATAATAAATTCATCTTTAATATAATTAAATTTATTCAGTTTAGTATTAGCTTGAGCAATAATATAATTACCTTCTTCTATTGCTGATAAATAATGTATCTCTTTAGTTACATAACTATTTTTTACTAATCTATATGGAGTTTCTAAAAAACCATAATCATTAACACGAGCATATATAGATAAAGAATTTATTAATCCTATATTAGGACCTTCAGGAGTTTCTATAGGACAAACTCTACCATAATGAGTAGTATGAATATCTCTAGCTTCAAAACCCGCCCTATCTCTTGTTAATCCTCCGGGACCTAAAGAAGAAATCCTGCGTTTATGAGTAATTTCAGATAAAGGATTATTCTGATCCATAAACTGAGATAATTGACTAGAACAAAAAAAATCTTTTATTATAGCAGATAAAGGTTTAGCATTAATAAAATTTTTAGGAAACAAATTATTTGATAAATTTGAAGATAAACGTTCTTTAATAGTTTTTTCAATTCTTATTAGACCAATACGAAACTGATTTTCAATCATCTCACCAACAGAACGAATTCTTCTATTACCTAAATGATCTATATCATCTACATTACCTATTCCATTCCTAATATCTATTAATTTTTTTATAGTATCAATAATATCTTTAGATTCTAAAACCATAGGACCATTAATTTTTTTTCTACCTAAAGATAGATTAAATTTCATACGACCAACTTTAGATAAATCATATCTATCTACAGAAAAAAATAAACTATTAAATAATTTTTCTGCAGCTTCTATAGTAGGAGGTTCTCCAGGCCTCATAATACGATATATATCAATTAAAGCTTCTTCATAATTTAAAGTATTATCTATTGATAATGTATTAGATATATAAGAACCATGATTTAATTCATTAATATATAAAATATTAATACTTAAAATATTTGAATTACATATTTTATCTAACAATTCTAAATTTAATCTAGTATTAGATTCTAAAATAAAAGAATTATCTTCAGATAAATTAATTTTATAATTATCCGCAATAACTTTATTAACAATATACTCTTTAGAAATTTCTATATAATTTACATTATCTTTTTCCATTTCTTTAATATATTTTAAAGTAATTCTTTTACCTTTTGGTACATATATTTTTTTTTTAAATATAATATCAAAATTTAAAATTTCCCCCCTTAATCTACTAGGTATTAAATGCATAAATAATTTATTATTAACTATATCTATAGTAATAAAATTAAAAAAAATACTTAATATTTTAGTTTTACTTAAACCTAAAGCTTTTAAAATTACAGTAACAGGTAATTTACGTCTCCTATCTATACGTACAAATATATTATCTCTAATGTCAAATTCAAAATCTAATCAAGAACCTCTATAAGGTATTATTCTAGCACTATATAATATTTTACCAGAGGAAGATATTTTATTTTTACCTTTATCACTATCAAAAAATACCCCAGGACTTCTATGTAATTGAGATACAACAACTCTTTCAGTACCATTAACTACAAATGTAGCCCTATCTGTCATAAGAGGTATATCTCCCATATATACTTCTTGCTCATTAGAAAATTTTATTTTCTTTTTACCAGAAATACCTATATCATAAACAATTAAACATAATTTAACTTTTAAACTTAAAGAATAAGTTAACCCCCTTGATTTACATTCTCGGTCATCAAAAAAAGGTTCATCAAATCTATAATTTATATATTGCAATTCAATATTTTTGTTATAATTAAAAATAGGAAAAATAGATTTAAAAGATAAATCTAATCCTGATGAATTATTTTTATAACCATATAAAAAATTATTATAAGAATCTACCTGAATAGATAATAAATAAGGAATATCTAATATTTTTAAAATCTTACTAAAATTTTTACGTATACGTTTTCTTTCATAATAAAAACAAATCATATTAACCTATAATAAATTAAATAATAAATCTATTTAACATCAACTACAGCACCAGAATCTTGTAAAGATTTTTTTAAAATATCTAAATTTTTTTTATCAATTTTATCTTTTATTAAAACTGGAGCGGATTCAACTAAATCTTTAGCTTCTTTTAAACCTAAATTTAAATAACTACGTACTATTTTAATAATAGCTATTTTATTAGGACCTATAGAATTTAAATATAAATCAAACTCATTTTTTTGTTCTTTTACTTTACTAACATTATTTTCTGCTTTAGCGGAAAACATATAGTCACTAGAACTTATACCGAATTTTTTCTCTATAGCATCTATTAATTCTATTAAATCAACTAATGACATTGAAGATATCTGATCTAAAATTTTATTTTTATCAATACTCATAAATACACCTAAAATTTAAAAATTATAATTTATTATCTTTAATAATTAATAAAACACGTAATAATCTAAATAAAAAAAAATTTTTTAAAATAAAAATAAAATACTTTAAAGATTTTTTAATTGAACATAAAAAAGAAATTTTTTTATTCAAACTTACAGAAATTTCCTTGCCATCTAAAGATATAGATTTTAAAACAAGATTATTTTTATATTTATTTAAATATTTAATCAAAACTTTTGATAAACCACTATAATTATTAAAAGAAAAACCCAAGATAATTGGTCCCGATAAATATTTATTCAAATAACTAAAATTAGATTTACATATACAAATTTTAAATAAATTATTACGTATTACCATTAAATCTGCTCCATTACCTTTTACATCTCTACGAAACAAATTTAATTGATTCGATGATAAACCTACAAAACCTAATATAACTACAGATAAAGATTTATTTAATTTTTCTTTGATTTCACAAATAAATTTATTTTTATCTTTTTTCAACACTTAATTTCTCCAATTATTTTTAATTAACTAAAAAAGATTTACCCATAGTACTAGAAATAAAAATTTTTTTAAAAAAAATATTATTTTTTAAATTATTGGGTTTATTAGATTTTACTGAATTAATCAAACAAATATAATTTTCTAATAATTCATTATTAGAAAAATTAATTTTACCTATTATACTGTGTATAATACCAAATTTATCATTTTTATAAGTAATTTGACCTTTAATAAACTTACAAATACTATCTTCTAAATCATCAGTAATAGTGCCTAATTTTAAATTAGGCATTAATCCTTTTGGACCCAATATCTCTCCTAATTTACTAACTAATTTTACAGAATCTAAAGTAGATATAACTAAATCATATTTTATAAGATTATTTTTAACTTTATTAAATAAATCTTCCATTCCTACATAATAAGCACCAGAAGAATAAGCAATTTTACTTTTAGATTTAGGAGCAAAAACTATAATTTTTTTTTTTTTACTTACATTAAAAGGTAATAAAACATTTCCCTTAATATTATGATCTATATTTTTAGTATCTATATTTAAATTAATAGCTATATCTATAGATTCTATAAAACTTGATTTAGATTTCTTTTTAATATTATCAAATATTTCTATTAAATTATTTTTATTTAAATATGATTCATTAATATTCATAAAATTATAATTAATCTTTAATTAAAATACCCATAGAACGAGCTGTACCAATTATAGAATTAGAAATTGATTCTAAACTATAACCTAACATATCAGAAGACTTAATTTTAGCTATACTTAATACAGAATTTTTAGAAATATAGCCAATAATTTCATGACCAGGTTTACTAGAACCAGAATTCAAAGAAGCTTCTTTTTTAATAAGATAAGATACTGGAGGTGATTTAATAATAAAATCAAAACTACGATCAGAATAAACAGTTATAATTACAGGTGTAGGTATACCTTTTTCAAAATTACTAGTCCTTTTATTAAATAATTTACAAAAACTCATAATATTTACTCCTTTTTGACCTAATATAGGGCCTACAGGAGGACTAGGATTAGCCATACCTGACAATACTTGTAATTTTATATAAAATTGTATTTTTTTAGACATTTTTTTAGATAAAATTAATATTTTAATTATTTTTTTCTACCTGAGAAAAATCTAATTCTACAGGAGTAGATCTACCAAAAATTAATACAGAAACCTTTAAACGATTTTTATCATAATCCACCTCTTCTACTGTACCATTAAAATCAGAAAAAGGACCACTATTAACTCTTACTAATTCACCATACTCAAATAATATTTTAGGTCTAGGTTTACCACTTATTTTCTTTAATTTACTTTTTATAATTTCAACTTCATTATCACTTATAGGGCAAGGACAACCTAAATTTCCCCCTATAAAACCTATTATTTTAGGAACATTGCGAATTAAATATCAATTTTTATCATTCATCACCATATTAATTAAAAAATATCCTGGATAAAATTTACGTTCACTTTTTCTACGCATACCTCCTTTAACTTCTATAATTTCTTCTGTAGGAACTAAAATATCTCCAAAATCATCTTTTGAACCATATAATTTAATATGATCTTTTAAAGAATTAATAGCTTTTTTTTCAAAACTAGAAAAAACTTGTATAACATATCATTTCTTTTTTTTAATATCCATCATAAATTATTAAATCCTCAAACTTAAAAAAATAGAAATTAGATTAAATAAAAAATTATCAAGTATTCATATTATAATAGATATCAAAAAACTTAAAACAAAAACTACTAAAACAGTACTAATAACTTCATAATTAGAAGGTCAAAAAATCTCAGAAATTTCTAATTTAGATTTTAAAAAATACAAAAAAATCTTTTTACCTAATTTAGTTAATTTAAACAAAAAAAAACATAAAAAAAAATAAAAAAAATTTAATATATATTTAATTAAAAAATAAATATTATAAAAAACAAAATTATTTATATATATTAAAGATATTAATAACAATATGAAACAATACATCCCATTTAAATTTACTAAATAAGTATTCATCAATATTAAAAAAATTAAAAATTAAATACTAAAAATTTTTTTTTCTTTTAGTAAAGAAAAAAAATTAATAATTTTAATTTCAAGTTCCAAAAAAATATTAAATTTCTTAAATACCTTTCTTTTTACATATAGAATTAAAGAATAAATGTGTTTAGGTAAAGCATTACCTAAATTTATAATAATTAATGGCTGTTTTTTATATACTTTAGCCCAACCTATAGTATAACCTTTTAAACCGCATATATCAATTAATAAAGCAGCAGATATTCTTTTTTTATATTTTAATAAATCAATATTCAAAAAATTATTATAAGGAAAATAAATATTCTTAATATATTTAAAATAAGAATAATTAATTACAGGATTTTTAAATATACTACCAACATTACCAAATATATTTGGTGAAGGTATTTTTTTATTTCTAATTTCTAAAATTTTCAAATATATATCTTCAGCTTTTATATTAATATTTAAAGGATCAAAAAAATTTAACAAATCTTTATATAAAAAACAAGGTTTTCATATTTTTTTTATTATTAAACCTACTTTTATAATTATAAAACGATTATTAATTAATTCTTTAAAAATACTATTTCGATAAGAAAAATGCAAATGTTTTTTTTTTAAAAAAAAATTTTTTTTTGTATAACTATCTAACACTTCAGCATAATTAAAAAAATTTTCTATTTCTAAACCATAAGCGCCAATATTATTTACAACAGCAGCTCCAATAGAACCAGGTATAAAAGATAAATTTTCTAAACCATAAATACCATTATTAAGAGTAAAATTAACTACATCGGATCACAATTCACCAGAACAAATATTAACAAATCAATAATCAATATTTTGATATATTTTAATACCTTTAATTCTATTAATTATAACAGTTCCATAAAAATCATTTAAAAGTAAAATATTACTTCCCCCCCCTAAAATTAAAGTATATATTTTTCTTTTAAAATTCAAATAAGATATTTTTTTTAAATCTTTCAAATTGTTTACTACATATAAATTAGTAGATTTAATATTTAAATTAAAAGTATTAAATTCTTTTAAAGAATACAAATTACTCATAATTTCTATTTATTAATAAATTTTCATAAAAATAAATTTTTTTAATTTTAAACAAAAAAAAAAACTCAAAATTTCTCATAAATTTATAATCTAAATATTTATAATGATTAAAACCTAAAATATGTAATAAACCATGTATAATTAAATAAGAAAAGTAAAAAAAATAATTTATATTAATTCTTATAGAGTTTTCTAAAATTACTAAAGGACAAATAATTATATCACCTAAACAATTAAATTTTAAATTTTTAATACTAAAATTAAAAGGAAAAGACAATATATCAGTAAAAGAATTTTTATTCCTAAATTTATTATTTAAATAATACATATAATCTTTATTAACTAATACTAAATTAAAATTTTTTTTAATATTTAAAAAAATATACAATTTTCATAATCACTTATAAAAAAAATATTTTTTAGGTAATAATCAACAATCACTACAATAATTAATTACATTTAAAAAATTGAATATTATTAATTTATTATTTATTTTCATAAGCTTTTATCACACTAGAAACTATAGAAGAACGCATAATATCTTTAATACTTAAAAATGTTATTCCAACATCATTAATATTTTTAAATATATTAATAGCATGTTTTAAACCGGAAATAGATTTATTAGGTAAATCGATTTGAGATATATCACCATTTATAACAGCCTTAGAATTAAAACCTAAACGAGTTAAAAACATTTTCATTTGTGTAATAGTAGTATTTTGAGCTTCATCTAAAATTATAAAAGAATCATTAAAAGTTCTTCCTCTCATATATGCTAATGGAACTACTTCAATAATATTACTATTAATATATCTTTTACTAAAATTAGAACCTAATATTTCATATAAAACATCATATATAGGGCATAAATAAGGATTCATTTTTTGATCAAAACTACCAGGCAAATAACCTAATTTTTCTCCAGCTTCAACAATAGGTCTGGCTAATATAATTCTATATATTTTTCTTTTGTTTAAAAAATCAATAGCTATAGCTGTAGCTAAATAAGTTTTTCCAGTACCTGAAACACCTACTCCAAAAGTAATAATCTTATTTATAATATTATTAACATAACAAAATTGCATTTTAGTACGAGGCTTTATCAAACTATATTTAGTTTTTAAAAAAAAACAAGAATTTTTATTTTTCATTTTTAAATTATAATGCCATACAAATAATTTTTATATAATTTTGTAATTTTTACATTTACTATTTTTCCTAATATTTTTTTATTCCCTTCAAAATAAACAATTTTATTATTTTCTGTATAACCAAAATAAAATCCTAAATTTTTACTAGAAATATTTTCTACTAATACATATTGTTTAGTATTAATCATTTTATTAAGTCAATAAATAGAATTTAAATTTAATAAATCATGAATTTTATATAATCTTTTTTTTTTTTCCTCTATATTTACATTATCTATCATATTAAATGATACAGTATGAGGTCTAGGAGAATACATAAAAACATAACTACTATCAAATTTTATTTCAGATATTAAATTTAAAGTTAATTTAAAATCTTTTTTATTTTCAGTAGGAAATCCAACTATAAAATCAGAAGAAAAAATCATTTTTTTTCTTACAGACAAAATTTTTCTAATTAATTCTTTATAATATTCTACAGTATAATTTCTACGCATTAATTTTAAAATTCTATTTGAACCACTTTGTATAGGTAAATGTAAAAAATTCACTATTTTTTTATTTTTTCTATAAATATTTATTAACTCATCTGTAAAATTATTTGGATGACTAGTTGTAAATTTAATTCTTTTAATACCTTTTATCTTAGATACCAATTTTAATAAACAAGAAAAACTACATTTAGTATTATTCTTAAATATGCCATTATATGCATTAACATTCTGTCCTAATAAATTTATTTCTTTAATACCATATAAAGATAATCTACATACTTCAGAAATAATATTTTCTGGAGATCTACTAATTTCTCTACCTCTAGTATATGGAACAATACAATATGCACAAAATTTATCACAACCTTCCATTATAGAAACATAAGATAAAGATCTTTTATTTAAATTAACATTTAAATTATATGGAATATCAATATCTTTTTCTATACCTAAATATTCCACATCAATTATTTTTTTTTTATTTTTTCGAAATTTAGATATAAAATAAACAATTTTATGTAAAGTTTGAGGACCAAATATTATATCAACTATATCACTACGTAAAAATATATCTTCTTTTTTTTGTACTGCTACACAACCACAAACAGCTACTATAATATCATTTTTTTTTTTTTTTACATTTTTAATTTTATCAAGAAAAAAAAACAATTTATCTTCAGCTTTTTGTCTTACCGCACAGGTATTTAATATAATTATATTAGCATCTAATATAGAATTAACAAATAAATATTTTTCATATAAATTTAAATATATTTTTATCTTATTTGAATCATAATGATTCATTTGACATCCTCAAGTTCTTAAATATACCTTTTTGCACATAAATATTTAATATAAATTTAAATTTAAACTAGATATAGCTACGACAGGAATTGAACCTGTGACCTCAGCGTTATGAGTGCTGTGCTCTAACCAACTGAGCTACGTAGCCTAAAAACTGGGGTACCAGGATTCGAACCTGGGATCTCGGGATCAAAACCCGATGCCTTACCACTTGGCTATACCCCGATATTATATACGGAAGACGAGATTTGAACTCGCACACATATTAAGTACTAGATCCTAATTCTAGTGCGTCTACCAATTTCGCCACTTCCGTAACAATAATTAGAAATTATTATACTTTTATTATATTATATAAATATGAAAAATAAATTATTTTTATGAAATTTAATTAAATATTGTAGTAATTTATTTGAAAAAAATAATATATATTATGGACATGGTACATATAATTCATATACTGAATCTATACATTTAATATATTCTGTATTAAATATAAATATAAAAAATAAATTCAATAAAATAAAATTTATAAAAATAAATAAAAAAACAAAAAAAAAAATCATTAAATTAGCTAAATTAAGAATAAAAAAAAAAATACCAATAGCTTATCTTACTAAAAATGCTTGGTTTTGTAATAAAAAATTTTATGTAAATTATGGAGTATTAATACCTAGATCCCCTATTTCAGAAATAATAAAAAATAAATTTTCTTTCATAAAAAAAAAATATTATCCTAAAAGTATATTAGATTTATGTACTGGATGTGGATGCATAGCTATATCTTGTTCATATATATTTCCAAAATCTAAAATAGATGCAACAGATATATCTATAAAAGCACTTAAAATAGCTAAAAAAAATATCTTAATGCATAATAAAAATAAACAAATAAGATTAATAAAATCTAATTTATTCCAAAAAATAAATAAAAAATATGATCTTATAATTACTAATCCACCTTATGTTGATAAAAAAGAAATAAAAAATTTACCCAAAGAATATTTTTATGAACCACAAATAGCTCTTATAAGTAAAAAAAAAGGGACATTAACAATACAAAATATCATTAAAAAATCATATAAATATTTAAAAAATAAAGGTTATTTAATATGTGAAACAGGTCATCAAAAAAATAAAATTATAAAAATAAATAAACTTATAAAATTTCGTTGATTAAAATTAAAAAATAAAAAACATAATATTTTTTTAGTTAAAAAAAAAAATTTATTAAAGTTTAAATAATTTTAAAAAATTATTTTTATTGAACTCAATAACTTTATAAAAATTGATCTTTTTTAGTTCAGAAATTTTTTTAAATATAAAAATAATATTTAATGGATTATTATATTTACCTCTAAAAGGTGAAGGACTTAAATAAGGAGAATCAGTTTCTACAAGTAATCTGTCTAATGGTATATATTTAACAATATTTTGTAATAAAATAGTATTTTTAAAAGTTATTAAACCAGAAAGTGAGATATATAAACCAAGATCTAAAAAATTAAATAATACTTTTTTATCAGTATAATTATAACAATGTATTAAAGAACCACATTTAGATATATCAAATTTTTTAATTATATTTAAAGTTTCTTGATGAGAATTTCTTGAATGTATTATACAAGGTTTTTTATATTTTACAGCAAGATATAAATGATAAATAAAAAAATCAATTTGTTTTTTTTTTTTTTTAATATCAATATTTTTTATACAATCTAAACCAGTTTCACCAACTGCTATTATTTTATTATAAGAAATAAATTTTTCTAAATCTAAAAAATCATTTTTACCTATATCTTTAATATTACAAGGATGTATACCACAAGATAACTTAATCATATCTATATAAGACACCATACTAAAAACAATGAAGAAATTTTTTAAACTAGTTGAAACTGATAATAAATATAAAAAATTATTATTTTTACATAAATATATTAATTTTTCTATATCATTAATAAATTTATTATATTTTAAAATATCAATATGACAATGAGTATCTATTAACATATATATTATTATTTACCTTTATTTATTAAATAATGAATATTACAGGATAAATCATAAATTAAAATTTCTTTATTAATATTAAAATATTTTTTAAATATATTAATACAAGATATTATTTTTTTAATTATTAAATTAATATTTTTTATACTAATATTTCTTTTAATTTTTTTTAAAATTTTTATAGAATCTAAATTATATATTTTATTAGTATATTTATAATTCAAGGAATCATAAAAAAATGTATATAAAATATATAAATTAAAATCTAATAAATAACTACTTAATATATTAATAATATCAGTAATATTTAAAATAAAAATATTGTTAATCATATTTAATATATTAATTCTAAAAATTCATTTTTCTTTTAAAAACGATAAAGTATCTATAGGAGAATTATTATTTAAACGAATAGAAATAAATATTTTATTTTTATAAAAACTAGATTGTTTTTTAATTCATTTATATATATATAATTCATCAGGTGCTAATAAATTATATCTATGGCATCTACTCATAAAAGTACTAGGTATATTATAAATATTTAAACATGAAAATATTAATATAATTTTATAATTAGGTTCTTCCATCAATTTTAATAAATAATTAAAAATAAAAGAATTAGAAAAATCAAAATCAATAAAATAAATAATTTTAAAAAAACTAAAATATAAACTTTGATTTAAAAAGGAAATTATTTTTTTTAAAAAAAAAATATTTATTTTATTTTTTTTTACTACTACAAAATTAGGATGATTATTAAAATCTAATAAACTACAATTAACACAATTATTACATATAGTATTTTTATTTTTAAAGCATAAAATTCATCTTACTAACTTAAATACTAAAAAATCAACCCCTAAATTACAAGGATATGTTATTAAAATATTACAATTTTTACATCGCATTAATTTAGAATTAATTATCTTATTATACAAAAAATTTAATCATGCATATATTTTATTTTTAATCATGAGAAAAATTTACTCTTTAATTTTAAATATATTTTTCTTTTACATAAATTACCATTTAATTTAATAACATTATTATTATTATTAAAATATTTTTCATAAAATAAACTAATCCTATATAAAAAACCTATACCTTGAGATTCAATAAAATCAAGATTTTTATAATTTAACAACCGTGTTATTGCTACTAATGGCGAAATATTCAAATAAAAAGTTAAACAAGGACGAAATTTAACAAAATTTTTATTTAATAAAGAAATTATTTTTTTATTTATATTTCAACCACATCCTTGATAAGCCAATGTACTTACATAAAATCTATCAGATATAACATAATATCCTGAATTAATAGCTGGAATAATAGTTTTCTTAATTAATTGTACACGAGAAGCATATATCATTAATAATAATGATTTTTTAGATATCAAAGAATAATCCATATCACTAGATAATATTAATTTACGTATTTTTTCAGAAAAATCATTACCTCCTGGATCACGTACTAATAAGACCTTCTTAATACCTATAGAATATAAAATATTAACCAAGAAATTACATAAAGTAGATTTACCTGAACCATCTATACCTTCAACAACAATAAATTTATTAATATACATAAAATTAATTTGTTAATATTACCAATTTACATTAATAATGATATATTATACATTATAAACATAAACTTTTACTCAAAGAGATAAATAAATGTTAATAACTAAAATAGCACCTAATTTTGAAGCAGAGGCAGTAAACAAAAAAAATCAAATTATAAAAATAAATTTTTGAGAAAAAATAAAAAATAAAATTACAGTATTATTTTTTTGACCTTTAGATTTTACTTTTGTTTGTCCATCAGAAATATTAGCTTTTAATAATAGATACGAAGAATTTTTAAAAAGAAAAGTAAAATTAATAGGTGTATCTATAGATTCTGTATATACACATATAGCATGAAAAAATACACCAATTGATAAAGGTGGTATAGGTAAATTAAATTTTAGTTTAGTATCCGATATAAAAAGAAAAATACAAAAAATATATAAAGTAAAACAAAAAAATACAGGAATATCTTTAAGAGCAACATTTATAATAGATGAAAATAAAATTATAAGACATCAATCTATAAATGATTTACCTTTAGGTAGAAATATAGATGAAATAATAAGATTAATAGACGCAATAAATTATAATACAAAAACACAAAAAGTTTGTCCAGCACAATGAACACTCGGTAATAAAGGTATTAAACCTAATTATAAAAGTATATGCAAATTTCTTAAAAATAATTACAAAAAAATATAATAAAATGAATTCAAAATTTAATTTTTACTTTAATATAGGTATGATACTTTTTTTTGTAGTACTTTTTTATAGTACTATTGTATATCCTTATAAAATAAAAAAAAAAAGAAAAAAAAATATTATTAATAATTTAAAAATAAATGATGAAATTTTAACCAAAGGAGGAATAATAGGAAAAATTATAAAATTAAAAGATAAAAAATATATTACTTTATTAATTAATAAAAAAAATAAAATACTAATAAATAAGAAATATATAAACGATTTAGTACCTAAAAAAACAATTAAAAAAATATAAAAATATATTATATTTTAGTTTCATTATAAATAAAATGTTTTCTAAATACAGGGTCATATTTTTTTATAGAAATTTTATTTTTGTTATTAAACTTATTTTTAGTAGAAGTATAAAAATGTTTACTTCCAGAAGAAGAAATTAATTTAATTTTTATTCTTTTATTTTTAGCCATAAATACCTCTTTTATTTATAATTATTTTTTTTAATAAATCTATCTATACCTAATTTATCAATTATTCTGATTGCTTTAGCTGAAATCTTAAATTTTATAAATTTTTTTTTTTTTTTAACCCAAATGCGATGATTATGTAAATTTGGTAAAAATTTTTTTCTACTAGAATTCATAGAAAAAGATCTTTTATTACCAAATAAAGGTTTTTTTTTAGTAATAAAACAAACTTTAGACATTTAATTTTTCTCCTTAATTAAACTAACTTTTTTTACTAGAAAAGAAATATTATATTTATTAGACTCGAATTTTAATATACCTCAAACAACAATAATATTATTAATTTCTAAAAAAGAAGAATATTTTATATATATATCTTTAAATAAAATTAATTCTAAACTACCAGTATTATCATCAATACTTAATATACATATACGATTATTACTTTTAGTAAATAAAAATTTTATACTATTAATTAAACCAAAAATACAAATTTTTTTTTTAGATTTTAAAAAAAACAAATTTTTTATTCTTAATATATTTTTATACTTATTAATAATACTCGAAACATATTTTCTTATAGGATGATCAGTAATATATACACCTAGTACTTCTTTTTCTTTATTTAATAAAAATTCTTTACTTCATATAGGAAGCATATTTTTAATTTTTTTATATAAAATTAATTTAGTAATATCTTTTTCTTTAAATAAATTTAATTGTTTACCTCAAAATTCACGATTTTTAAATTTAGATAATTTTAATATTTCTACTACATATTTAATTAAAATAGAGCGATCTATATTAAATAGATCAAAAACACCAGAAAAAATTAATTTTTCTAATACTAATTTAGAAATTTTATTAGAAAAAGTTAAAAAACAAAAACTAAAAAAATCTTCAAAATAACCATATTTATTACGTAAATTAATAATTAAATCTATGGAACTTTTACCAATTCCTTTAATAGCTCCTAAACCATATACTAATTCATTATTATTATTAATACTAAAATAATAAATACTTTTATTTATATTAGGAGGTATAACTTTAATATTCATTTTTCTAGCTTCATTAATTATCAATGAAATTTTTTGAATATTATCGATATCAGCATTCATAAAAGAAGCCATATATTCTGCTGTAAAATGCGCTTTTAATCACAAAGTTTGATATGCTAAGAAAGAATAAGCTACAGAATGAGATTTATTAAACCCATAACTAGAAAAATTTTCCATTAAAGAAAATATTTTCATAGATAAATTTGAATTAATACCTAATGATATAGATCCATTTTTAAAAATTTTTCTATGTAATTTCATTTTACTTAAATCTTTTTTACTCATAGACATTCTTAATGAATCAGCTAAAGCTAAACTATAATTAGCCAAAGTTTGAGCAATTTTCATAACTTGTTCTTGATATAAAATTATACCATAAGTACAATCTAATATAGGTATTAATAATTTATGTTGTCATCTACTATCAGGATAATAAATAGTTTCTCTGCCATTCTTACGATTTATAAAATTATCTACCATACCAGATTGCAAGGGTCCAGGTCTAAATAAAGCTAAAAGTGCCACTATATCATTAAAATTACTAGGTTTTAAACGTTTTATTAAATCCTTCATACCTACTGACTCTAATTGAAATACTGCAGTAGTTTTGGCATTTTTTAAAAATTTAAAACTTAATGCATCATCAAGAGATATTTTATTAATATCAAAATTATAATTTAATTTATTAGAAATCATTTTTATAGAATTACTTATTACTGTTAAAGTTCTCAAACCTAATAAATCAAATTTTATTAAACCTATATATTCAATATCATCTTTATCTAACTGAGTAACTAATCTCTTAGATTCCTTATCATAATAATATGAACAATAATTATCTATTCTAGAAGGAGATATAACTATACCCCCAGCATGTTTACCTATACCTTTGATAATACCTTCCAAACGCAAAGAAATATCTATTAATTTTTTAACTTCTAAATCAGAATTATACATATCTAATAACTTAGATTCTTGATAAAGAGCTTTACTAAGAGTTATATTAATATCATAAGGAATTAATTTAGCTAAATAATCAACAAAACCATAAGAATACCCTAAAACTCTACCAACATCTCTTAAAACAGATTTAGCCGTTAAAGTATTAAAAGTAATTATTTGAGCTACACAATCATTTCCATAAATATTTTCTATATGAGATAAAACTTTATCTCTTTTATTCATACAAAAATCTATATCAAAATCAGGCATAGAAATCCTTTCTAAATTCAAAAATCTTTCAAAAATTAAATCAAATTTTAAAGGATCAATTTCAGTAATATATAATAAATAAGCTACTAAAGACCCAGCTCCTGAGCCCCTACCAGGACCAACTCAAACATCATTTAATTTAGATCATTGAACAAATTCCATAACTATTAAAAAATAATCTGAAATTTTTAAATCAAATATTATACTTAATTCCCTAGTAATACGAGATATATATTTTTTTTTTAATTGTTTTTTTTTAACAAAATTTAACCTTTTTTTAAAACCTTCATACACTTTTTGTTTTAAAAAAAAATCTGAATTTTTACAAAAAGGAAATTTAGGTAAAATAATTTTTTTTTTATTTAAATAAAAATTACATCTTTTAGCTATCTCTACACTATTAAACAAAGATTCTGGAATATCTATAAATAATTTACACATCTCATATTCAGTTTTAAAATACTGTTGATTAGTATAATTTATAAATAATTCTACTTTATTCAAAGTACAACCATAATATATAGAAGATCTAATTTTATGTATATAAAAATCATTTTTATCAAAAAAAATTACTTTATTAGTAGCTACTAAAGGTATATTATGAATATTAGCTATTTTAATAATGATATTTAAAAATTTATCTTCATTAAAAATATTAATTCTAAATATTTGTATATATAATCTATCAAAAATATTTTTTTTTAAAAATAGTATATACTTCTCTAGAACAGAAAAATCATATTTTATTATATTATTTACAGAACCATAATTAATATAAAATAAAAATATTAAACCTTCATGAAATTTTAATAATCAATCACTATTTATATATAATTTATTATTTTTATTTTTAAATTTATATGATAAAGAAATTAATTTACATAAATTTTTATAACCTATTTCATTCATAATTAATAAAGTTATATTAAATATATAACCTTTATATAATACACAAATATCTGAACCAACAATAGGTTTAATTCCATAACTACATGATAAATTTATAAATTTAATAATCCCTGATAAACTAAAATTATCAGTTAAAGATATACAAGGCATATTAAATTTAATAGATCTTTTAACTATAAGATTAACTTTACATAAACTATCTTGAATAGAATAATCGCTATGAATATTTAAATGTATAAATTTAGGATCAGACATAAAATACTAAAATTAACCTAATTTATGAATAATAAAATTAGTTACATTTGAAATATTTTTATCATTATAAAATATAACATTACTATCAAATATAGCATCATATTTATTATTTTTTATAAGAGAAAAAATAATTTTTTTAATCTTTAATATAAAAAAATTATGTATACTAATATTTTTTTCATTAATATATTTTTCTAACTTAATAATTTTTTTATATATAAAATCTTCTTTATTTTTTAAATAAAAATTAATTTTTTTAATTTTATTAATATTTAATAAATTTTTACTATTACTTTTTTTTTTTATTAAATCATTAATTTCTAAATTTAAAGATAAATATTTTTTATATAAATCATAATTAATAAAATTAATAATCTTTTGATAACGTAAAGAATTTTTAAAAATTTTATCAAAATCTAAAACAGCAAATTTACAATTCGCATAAACAAAATAATTAAAATTTAAAAAAATAAAAAATATCGTAAATAAAATTTTTTTCATATATCCCTCAAAAATTAAAAATTATTACCTATACTAAACTGAAAATTATTAATTATATCATTATTATTATATAATAATGGTAATCCATAAGATAAATTTACTATCCCCATAGGAGTAACAAATTTAAAAGCAATACCAGTAGATACTTTAATATTATCTTTTACATTTTTTAAAATATTTTTTATAATATTAAATTTGCTTAAAGATGTTGTATTTAACATAAAACCACTATCTATAAATAAAGAAATACGTCAATATTTTGAATAATATTTATCTAAAAAAAAACTATTAGGTAAAATTAATTCATTAGTAAAATAAAAAGATAAATTATTATTATAATAATATAATAAATTTTTATTTTTATATAAATTAATATTTCTATAAAATTTATCTAAATAATTATTTTGACTTAAAACACGTAAATAATTATTATTTAAAAAATAATAACTTTCGTAAAAAGGTATTTTTTTACCTTTAAAGCTATTACTATAACCTATATAATTACGTAATAATAATATTCAATTACTATATTTAGTTAAAGAAATATATTTAGATCAAAAAATATCAATTTTATAAAAATTATTATACGAATTTAAAAATGTAAATTTATTATTAAAATTTATATAATAACCATACTTAGGCAAAATAATATTATCTAATTTATTTATGATAAAATTATTAGTAATTAAAAAATCATTAATTATAAAATTTTTTTTCTGATAAATAAATTTTATATTTTTATTAATATATTTAAAATAATTTAATTTTAAAAAATTATATCCTTTATTAAAAAAAAAATTATTGAATACATAATTAATACCAAACTTATATTCTAATGAATTATTTATTTTTCATACAATATTACTTTTATAACCATAATTAAAATTTATAAAATTATAAATATCATTATTACTATTATTATAAAATAACTTATGTTTTATATAAATATTATGTAAATAATTTATATAATTAACTATATAAAATTTATTATAATTATCAAATTTATTTTTTATACTTTTAAATAAAAAATCATTACCTAAATATAAAAAATTTTTTTTAAATAAACTTATTGTATAATTTAAAAAATTATTTTCACCATAATTAATACCAAAATTTATATTTTTATCATAATTTTTTTCTAAATAATATATAATATCTAATTTATTAATTTTACTTAAATATTTTTTTTTAAGTTTTAATACAATAGAAGTAAAAAAATTCGTTTTTTTTAAATTTTGTTTACTTAAATTAATTAAATATTCATTATATATATTATCTTTTAATCAAGGAATATTATTATAATATAAAATTTTTCTTTCATACAAACTTATATCTTTAAAATAAATTTTATTTATATGAAATATTTTACCTGAATTTATATATAAAAAAATTATTATTTTATTATTATAAATTTTTTGATAATCAAAATTTATATTTACATCTAAAAAACCCCTTTCTCTAAAAAAATTTTTTAAATTAAAATAAATATTTTTTAATATATTATGTTTATAATATATATTTTTATAAAAAAATTTATATTTTATTTTATTTATCACACTATCAAATTCTATATTTTTATTATATATTAATAAATCATATATTTTATATCTTTTTCCTTTATATATATCAATATAAATATTTACTGAACTTTTATTCAAAAAAACAAATTTAATTTTTTTAATATTAAAATCTAAATAACCACTATTAAAATAAAAATTTTTAATAAAATTTAAATATATAATAAATTTATTTAAATTAAAATCCATTAAAATATTTCAAAAATTATTAAAATAATAATTTTTACTAACAAATAAATCTTTAATTAAATAATTATTATTTTTAAAAAATATTTTTCTAATATTTAAATATTTATTTTCATTAAAATTAATTTTTAATATACAATGTTTATTTTTTAAAAAAAAAATTCAAAAATTTATTTTTACATTATATTTATTTAATAACATATACCTTTTTATAAAATAATTTTTTATTTTTAAAAATAAAAAATTATTCAAATATTTATTTTTCTTAATATTAAATTTATTTAAAATATTAAACACATCTTTTTTTTTAAATAATTTATTACCACTAATTAAAATATTATCAATTAATGGATTATAATATAAATATATAAATATTTTATTATTTTTTTGATAAATTTTTATATTTCTAAAACAACCAATTTTGTATAAAACATTTATCAAATTATCAATATTTGTTTTAGTAATTCAAAAACCATATTTTTTAAATATAATATTTTGATATAAAAATATACTAGATTTATTTTTAATATTTCAAACAAAATCTTTTAAAAAAAATTTTTGAACACAAAAAGATTTTGTTCAAAAAAAAATAAAAATAAAAAATAAAAAAAATTTTTTCATCTTATAAAAACTCTAAATTCTAAATATTATAATTATCATACTAAAATACATAATAATAAATATTTTAAAATAAAAACTTTAAAATACAAAAAATATTAAGATCTAATACCACCAAATCTTCTATCACGTTTAAAAAAAATATTTAAAATTTTTAAAAAATCTTTACAACTAAAATCAGGTCATAATATATTTGTAAAAAATAATTCTGAATAAGCAATTTTCCACAAAAAAAAATTACTAATTCTTTTTTCACCGCCAGTTCTTATTAATAAATCTATATCAGGTGAATTATTTAAACATAAATTTTTATTTACTATATATTCATTAATATCGTTAACATCAATTAATTTATTTTTAATTTGAGAAGATATTTTTTTAATACAACATACTATATCTCATTTACCACTATAATTTATAGCTATATTTAATTTTAAACCTTTATTATTAAAAGTTAAATATTCTATTTTATTAATATTTAAAATTAACTTTTTTGGTAATCTATTTCTATCACCTATAATTTTTACACAAACATTTTTTTCATGCAATTCATGCATTACATTATTAATAGAAAAAGTAAATAAATTCATCAATTCTGTAACCTCTGAGTCAGGTCTAGATCAATTTTCAATACTAAAAGCATATAAAGTCAAAATATTTAACTTTCTATTAATTGAAAAATCAATTATCTTTTTTAAAGATAAAACGCCATATTTATGACCTACAATCCTAGATTTACCTCTTTTTTTTGCTCATCTACCATTACCATCCATTATTATAGCTATGTGACGAAGTCTTTTATCCATAAAAAATTAAAATTTTAATAAATACAAATTATAAAAATAACTTTTTTTTTTGATCTAAAAATATATCATCTATTTCTTTAATATAAAAATCTGTATCTTTCTGTAATTTAACATTAATATTTTTTTTCTCATCTTCATTTATATATTTATTCTTTAAAAATATTTTCAATTTATTTTTATATTTTCTTCTTATATTTCTAATTAATATTTTAGATAACTCTATTTCATTTTTTAATAATTTTAAAATTTTTTTTTTTTTTTCTTCAGTTAATACTGGTAAAGTAATTATTAAATCATTCCCAATTTCAACAATATTTAAATCTAATTTAGATAAATAAATACTTCTTTTAACATTATTTTTAATCGAAAAATCAAACAAAGATATACGTAAAGAATTATAATTATCTAAAACTATTCTAGATAATTTATATAAAAAAATTTTATTACCATGATAATCAATTAATAAATGAGAAATAAATTTAATATTTATACCACCAGTATAACGACTAACATTAGTCTTTAAAATATTAATACATTTACACATCTCATCTTTTACATTAAAATCATTATTTTTTTTCATAAAATATTATATATTCAAATATTCAAAAATAAAATATATACTAATCATCTAAAAAACTACGCAAAATTTCTGACCTACTAGGATGACGTAATTTACGTAAAGCTTTTGCTTCTATTTGCCTAATACGTTCTCTAGTAACATCAAATTGTTTACCTACTTCTTCTAAAGTATGATCAGTATTCATATCTATACCAAAACGCATTCTTAAAACTTTGGCTTCACGAGGAGTTAAACTAGATAAAATATCATTAGTAACCGATTTTAAACTTTCAGAAGTAGCAGATTCCAAAGGTAATTCTAAAGAAGAATCTTCAATAAAATCACCTAAATGTAAATCTTCATCTTCACCAATGGGTGTTTCCATTGAAATAGGTTCTTTAGCTATTTTTAATACTTTTCTAATTTTATCTTCTGAAATCAACATTCTAGTAGATAATTCTTCAGTAGTAGGTTCTCTACCAATTTCTTGTAATATTTGTCTAGAAACCCTATTTAATTTATTTATAGTTTCAATCATATGTACTGGAATTCTTATAGTACGAGCTTGATCTGCTATAGATCTAGTAATAGCTTGTCTTATCCATCATGTAGCATAAGTAGAAAATTTATAACCTCTTTTATATTCAAATTTATCTACCGCTTTCATTAAACCAATATTACCTTCTTGTATTAAATCTAAAAATTGTAAACCCCTATTAGTATATTTTTTAGCTATAGATATAACTAATCTTAAATTAGCTTCTACCATATCTTTTTTAGCTTTTTTTGCCTTCCACTCATATTTTAATAAAAAATTATTAATTTTCTTAATTTTAAAAATATTTAAATAATTTTTTTTCTCTATTAAATATAAATCATGTATTTTTTTTTTTAATTTATTAAAATATTTTTTTAACTTTAATGATCAAATACTATCTATATTAATAGCTTTTAATAATCATTTTATATTTGTTCCATATTTTACAAAAAAACTATTAAAAATATTTTTAGGCATAAAACATTTATTTACACATAAATTAAAAATATAATTTTCAATAAAACAAATATTCTTTACTATATTTTTATGCTTTAAAACTAAATAACTAAATTGTTTAGGAGACAATTTAAAAATCATAAAAATATTAATTAATTTATTTAATTCATACTTAGTATATGGATGTTTAATACCATATTTATAAATAAATTTTTTTAATAATTTATATTGAAAACCTAAACAAGTAAATTTTTTTTTTACTAAATTTAAATAAATTAAACATAAATCATTTTTTTTTCTTTTTACTTTATAAATCCATAAACAAAAATCATTAAATAATGAAAAATCTATATCATAACCTACAAAACCTATAATTAAATCACATAAACGTAATTTACCTTTTTTAACAAGCAAATATTGATCCAAAAAAAAATCTATAGATTTTAAAAATTTCGCTAAATAAAATTGTATTTTATTAATACCTTTTTCTATACGTTTAGCAATTTTAATCTCTCCTTCCCTAGTAAGTAATTCTACAGTTCCCATTTCACGCATATACATCCTAACAGGATCATTTATTTTACCTACATCATTATCCTCACTAACTTTAGAAACAATAATATTAGATATTTTACAATTTAAATTATTATTTTTATTAAAAATAAAATCATTAACTTCAGGTATATTTTCTACAACTGTAATATGTAAATCATTTAAAATATTTACTATTTCTTTTACTTGATAAGATTTTAAATTTTTATTAACAAATATATTTTTACGTATTTGAGAAAAAGTAACATAACCTCTTTTTTTACCTTTTTTAATTAATGATTTTAAATAAAATTCATTTTTTTTATTCATATAAATATCCAAAAAAAATAAATTAATTTCAAATAATTACTTTTTAAAATTTTTTAACTTTATTAAATATCATATTTTCTTTTTTTCCTTCATATTTAAATTATGAAAAAGTTTCTTTTTTAAAATAGTATCTACTTTTATATCTATTAAAAAAATCTTTAATTTTTCTAAAAAATTTAAAAAATATAATTTATCATCAATATTAAAAGAAAAATAATTTTTTAAAAATAAATATTCTAAATAAAAACGTATAAAATCTTTAGAAAACTTTTTTAAAATTTCATTAAAAGTAAAAATTTTATTTAAAATAGAAAAATTAATAATATTTAAAAATAAACTAAGTACTGGAAAATTAACAAAACCAAATATTTCATCATATATATTTACTAATTGAGATAAAAAAAGATTCTTCAATAATAAACTTATTAAATAACGGATAATTAAAACAAATCTATTGTTTTTAAATTTAAAATTTTTATATTTTAAATTATCTAAATATATAGAATTACTTTTTTCTATACCCATTTTAATATATAATTCCTTATTTAAAAAGAATTTTATTATAGGAGAATTTATTCTATTTATTAAAGAAAAAATTTTCTTAAAAGAATAAAATTTAGTTTCATAAAAAAATATATTTTTTTTAAATAAATAAATTTTAAATAAAACATAAAATATAGATTTAGCTTTTTTTATATATTTTATAAATTCCTTTTTCCCTTTTTTATTTATTAAAGAATCAGGATCTTCTCCTTGAGGTAAAAATATAAAATAAGATTTTTTAATTTCATTAACATAAAATAATAATAATTTTAAAGTTTTTTTAATTGATTTTAAACCTATTTTATCCCCATCAAAACAAAAAACTAAAGTATTAGTATAAAAATATAAAATTTTTACTTGCTCCAAACTTATTGAACTACCTAATAAACCCACAGTATTTACAAAACCGAATTTATGTAAAGTAATAACATCAATATAACCTTCAACAATAAAAATACTTTTACTTCTTGTTTTTTTAATATAATTTAAACCATATAAATTTCTTTTTTTAGAAAAAAAAATATTTTTACTAGTATTAATATACTTTAATAAATTTATATTATTTACTGATCTTCCACCAAAAGCTACTACTCTACCATAAACATCAAGAATAGGAAAAATAATTCTATTATTAAATCTATCATATATATTATTATTTTTATCTTTAATAAAAACACCATATTTAATTAAAAAATTTATTTTTTTTTTATCTAAAAAATTTAATAAAAATTTTAATAAATTTGAAGTAGAATATCCAATAACAAATCTTTTTATTATTTTCAAATTAAAATTTCTTAATATAAGAAAATCTCTAATATAATTTAATTCTTTATTTTTTATTAAATAATTATGATATAATTTAGCTAAAAAATGCATTAATTTAAAATAAAATATTTTAGTATTATAAAATTTATTTTTTTTAGTATACAAAGTTTTATTAAAAATAAATTTTATACCATTAAAATCTGCTAAATATTTTATACTTTCTAAAAAATTATAATTATAAAATTTCATTAAAAAATCTATAGAATTACCATAAATTTTACAACCAAAACAATAAAAATATTTTTGTTCCTCATTTACTACAAATGAAGGATTTTTTTCTTTATGAAAAGGGCAACAACATTTATATGTTGACCCAATTTTTTTTAGATTTATTTTAGAAGATATTAATTTAATAATATCAGTAGATAATAATAATTCACTAATAAAAGAACGAGAAATATACTTCATAAGTATTAAATATAAAAAATTTAATTTTTAAATTTATAAATAAATTTTGTATTTTTTTCTCTATATTTTTTTTTCATGTATCTTTTAATAGCTGATGCTTTAGCTCTTTTTTTCTTTGTAGAAGGTTTTTCATAAAATTCTCTTTTACGAATTTCAGTTAAAATACCAGATTTTTCACAAGATCTTTTAAATCTACGTAAAGCAATATCAAAAGGTTCATTATCTCTTATTTTAATTAAAGGCATATTTTTTACCAATATAAAAATTTAAATTTTAAATATTAATACATAATTTAATATATAATATTAACATATTAATTAAAATAAAAAAATATATGATAATATTAGGTATAGAAACATCTTGTGATGAAACTAGTATAAGTATATATAAAAATAATAAAGGCATATTAATAAATAATACTTATAGTCAAGCTAAAATACATTCTAATTACGGAGGAGTAGTACCTACTATAGCTTCAAGAAATCACTCTAATAAAATAATTCCACTAATTAAAAATACAATTAAAAAAAGTAAAATAAAATTTAAAAATATAAATGCTATAGCTTATACTGTTGGTCCAGGATTATCCTCTTCTCTATTAGTAGGTACTACTGTTGCTAAAACTTTATCACTAATATATAAAATACCTGCTATACCTATAAATCATATTGAAGGTCATATAATGTCTATAATGTTAGCAAAAAATAAACCTGAATTTCCTTTTATATCATTAATTGCATCAGGAGCTCATACATTATTAGTAATAGTTAAAAAATATGCAAAATATAAAATTATAGGATATTGCTTAGATGACTCAGCAGGAGAAATATTAGATAAAATAGCCAATTTAATAGGATTAAAATATCCAGGAGGATATAAAATATCTCAGTTAGCTAAATATGGAAAAAAAAACATAACTTTTCCTAAACCTATGATGTATAAAAAAAATTATAATTTTAGTTTCTCGGGATTAAAAACTCATATATCTTATTTTATTAAAAAAAATATTAAAAAAATTAATAAATATCAATTTAAATGTAATATATGTTATGCTTTAGAAAAATCTATTATAGATGTATTAATTTATAAATCTTTAAAAGCTTTAAAAGAATTTAAAATTAAACACATTTCTATTGTTGGAGGAGTAAGTGCAAATAATAAATTAAGAGAAAAAATGAAAAAAATAACCAAAAAAAATAATAAAAAAGCTTTCTTTACTAAAAAAGAATTTTGTACAGACAATGCTGCTATGATAGCATATACTGGATTTTTAAAATTTAAAAAATATAAATATAATTATAAAAAAAATCTTAAAATAAGTGTAAAACCAAAATTAAATTTATAAATTTATGTATAATACAATTATTTATTTTTTAAAAAAAAATATATTTTTTTATAACGTAATTTATATATTTTTTTTTTAATTTGAATACCTGAATAACCATATTTCATGATATATTTATTTTTTACAGAATTAGTAATATTAAAAATATCTAATAAATAATTATTAAAAAATAAAAATAAATTTTTGTTTTTAAAAGGAAAAAACTGTAAAATTTTAATAAGTTTTAAAATATTTGATAATATATTAAATCTACGTCATACATCCATTTCATAAAGTAAATCTATTACATATTTAATAAAATTTTTTTTTTTAAAAAAAAAAATTTTAAACAAAAATATATATAAAAATTTAAATAAAATAAAAAAATCTTTAGGAACAAATAATTTTTTACAAAAAAATTTTACTTTATTTAAAATAAATTCTTTATTTAAAAAATATCTTTTCGAAAAAATAGTATTATAAAAAAAAAAACATAAAATAACAAAATTTATTTTTTCTCCATATTTAAAAAAAAATAATCTTTTAGATATTAAATAAAAATAATTCAATATTTTTTTTTTTTTAAATAAAAAAAATAATTCTGGAAATATAAATTCTATTGCTTTACATTTATTTAAAATATAAAAATATCAAAAAATATTAAAATTTTTTAATACTTTTTTAGTTTCCATCCAAATTCTCTCAGAACTTAGAAAAAACAATTCTCCCGATAAAGATATTTTAGTCATTAAAAATAAAGTATTAGGATCAATAACAAAATTAAATCTTAAAAAACGAGTATAAAATTGAGCTACCCTCAAAACTCTTAATGGATCATCAGAAAAAAAATGAGAAATATGTTTAATAATACGATTTTTAATATCTCTTATACCATTAAAAGGATCATAATAATTACCTTTATTATCTAAAGCAATAGCATTAATAGTTAAATCTCTGCGAAATAAATCTTGTTCTAAAGTAATATTTTTAGAAAAATTACAAATAAAACCATTATAACCAAAACCACTTTTTTTTTCTGTACGAGCTAAAGCATATTCTTCTTTTGTTATAGGATGTAAAAAAACAGGAAAATAACTACCAACTGATTTAAATCCTAATTGAATCATCTTTTTATATGTAGATCCTATAACTACTCAATCCTTATCTCTAACATTTAATCCTAATAATTTATCTCTTACAGCACCACCAACAAGATAAAATTTCATTTAAATATATAAATTAAAATACAATCTTTTTATGAAAAACTAAATTCAACATATTATTATCTATTAAACCATCCTTAATTTCTTTCAAAGAAACAATAGTAGGTTTGTCATTTTTAGAATTTTTCAAAAAAGTATTTTTAGAAAAATACTGTATTTGTCTAGCCCTATATGAAGCTATTAAAACTAAATCAAATCTATTACCTATTTTTTCTATAGATTTTTGAACTATTGAATAAATCATATATTTACCCTAGAATATTATGTTTTATAATAACATTTTTAAAATAAATAATCCATAATAGATTTGTCTATACGTAAAAACATTTTTTTATATTTTGATATTTTATGATCTAAAAGGGGAATATTAAAATTTTTAATATTTAATTTTATTCTTAAAAATTTTTCAATTTTTATAAATAAATCAGGAATTATAGGATATAAATAAGTAGATATAACCTTAAAAACATTAATTACAGTAGTAGAAATATCATGAAGTTTTTTTAAATTTTTATTTGAATTAGTTAATAACCATGGCTCAAGATCATTAATAAATTTATTTAAAGTATCTACCATAATATTAATTTCATATATTATCTTTTTATAATTAAAATTCAAAAAAAAATTATTTATAAGATCAAATTTATTAACAAAAAAATAATAAAAATTTGTATCAAACATTTTTTTAGATAAAATATTATTAAAATAATGTTGAATAAAATAACATATTCTAGAAGGTATATTAACAAATTTATTAACTATATCTGAATTAATAATATTAACAAAATCTTCTAAAGATAAATTAATATCTTCACTTTTAAGAGATAATTTAGTAGCAAAATAATATCTCAAACTATCAGAATCTAAAATATCTAATCATTTTTCTACACTAATAAAATTATTTAATGACTTAGACATTTTTTTACCATTAATTAAAACATGTCCATGTACAATTAAACCAGTAGGTTTTTTAAAATCCATTATATCTAACATTATAGGTCACAATAATCCATGAAAATATAAAATATCTTTACCTATAAAATGATATAAATCATAATTATTATTTACATTTCAAAAATCATCAAAAAAAAATAAATTATTTTTATTACAATAATACTTAAAAACACTTATGTATCCTAAAAGAGCATCATATCAAACATAAAAATATTTATTTTTAATAAATTTTTTAGGTATTTTAAAACCGAAATAAGGACTATCACGCGAAATATTTCAATTTATCAATCTATTTTCTAAAAAACATAATAATTGTTTTTTTACTTCATCATGTAAATAACAAACAGAAATTCACTCTCTTAAGATATTTTCAAAAGAACTAGTATTTAAAAATAAATGTTTCGTTTCCTTTAAAATAGGTTTTTCATTAGATAATAAAGATATAGGTTTAATCAAATCATGAGAATCATAAATATTATTACATATTTCACAATGATCTCCATACTGATTTTCTTCCTTACAAATAGGACAAATACCTTTTATATATCTATCAGGTAAAAAAAATTTTTTATTTACATCATAAAACTGCATTATATTTTTTTTAATTAATAAATTTTTAGATTTAATTTTATCTAATAAAAATAAAGAAAATAAATAATTCTCTTTACTATGTGTAGTAAAATATATATCATGTAAAATATTGCACTTTTTAAAAATTACTTTATGACTTAAAAAATTATTTTTAATCATTAATAATGGATTAATATTTAATTCATTTGACTTTAACATTACAGCTGTTCCATGAGAATCATCAGCACAAATAAAAAAAACTCTATTACCTAAAAATCTTTGATATCTAACTCATATATCCGCTTGTATATGTTCTAAAATATGACCTAAATGTATGGAACCATTAGAATAAGGTAAAGCACAAGTAACTAATATGTTTTTCATAAAAAATATAATTATATATCGGCGAGAGAGGATTTGAACCTCCGACCCACTAGTCCCAAACCAGTTGCGCTACCAAGCTGCGCCACTCACCGCGCTAGGGTGGTTAATGGGACTTGAACCCATGACTCCCGGAACCACAATCCAGAGCTCTACCAACTGAGCTATAACCACCAACAATTGAATATTATACTATAGTATAACAATATTAAAATATAAAAAAAATATTTATTTAAAAAATTAATTACTATTCTTCATCATTTTAAAAAAATCACGATTTGTTTTAGTCATAGATAATTTTTTAATTAAAAATTCCATAGCATCTATTTCATTCATAGGTTGAATAATTCTTCTTAATATCCAAATTTTCCGTAATTCTTCTAATGAAGTTAATAATTCTTCTTTTCTAGTACCAGATCTATTATAATCAATAGCGGGAAAAATTCTTTTTTCAGCTATCTTACGAGATAAATGCAATTCCATATTTCCTGTACCTTTAAATTCTTCATATATAACTTCATCCATTTTAGAACCAGTATCTATTAATGCAGTAGCAATAATTGTTAAACTTCCACCTTCTTCTACATTTCTAGCTGCACCAAAAAATCTTTTAGGACGATGTAAAGCATTAGAATCTATCCCACCAGTTAAAACTTTTCCTGATGATGGAACAACAGTATTATAAGCACGAGCTAATCTAGTTATAGAATCTAATAAAATAATTACATCTTTTTTATGTTCAACTAATCTTTTAGCTTTTTCTATTACCATCTCTGAAACTTGTATATGTCTATTAGCAGGTTCATCAAAAGTAGAAGCTATTACTTCTCCTTTCACTAAACGATACATTTCAGTTACTTCTTCGGGTCTTTCATCTATCAAAAGAACTATTAAAACACACTTAGGATAATTTAAACTAATACTTTGAGCAATATTTTGTAATAATATAGTTTTACCAGCTTTAGGTGGAGCTACTATTAAACCCCTTTGCCCCCTACCTATAGGAGAAGCTAAATCTAATACACGTGAAGTAATATCATTAGACGAACCATTACCAATTTCCATATATAAACGACAATTAGTATGTAAAGGAGTTAAATTTTCAAATAATATTTTATTTCTTGAATTTTCTGGCCTATCATAATTAACTTTATTAATCTTTAATAAAGCAAAATAACGTTCTGTATCCTTAGGAGGACGTATTTTACCTGAAATTGTATCTCCAGTACGTAAATTAAATCTACGTATTTGACTAGGCGATACATAAATATCATCAGGTCCTGCTAAATATGAACTATCAGAAGATCTTAAAAAACCAAAACCATCTTGTAAAATTTCTAATACACCTTGACCAAAAATATCTTCACCGCTTTTAGAGTGTTGTTTTAAAATAGAAAATATTATGTCTTGTTTACGCATTCTAGCTAAATTTTCTAACCCTATTTTTTCACCAAGAATAACTAATTTAGAAACTGATATATTTTTTAGTTGCGTAAGATTCATAACAAATATTAAATTATCAAATACAGAATTTTAAAAAATAAAAAATTATTTTTTTATATAAGATTTTAAAAAATTTACCAAATCAAATTTTGTTAATAAACCTACTTTACTAGATAAAACAACACCATTATGAAATAATACTACTGTTGGAATACTTTTAACATTATATTTATTCTGAATATTAACAGAATTCTCTATATTTATCTTTACAAATTTAATTGTACTATAAAATTTTTTATAAACATCATTTAATACTTTACTAAAAATTTTACAAGGATTACATCATTTAGCTCAAAAATTGACTAAAACATAACCTTTATAATTTAAAATCTCATTATCAAAAGAATTACTATCTATATTTAAAATATTTTTATTCATATAAACTCCTAAACTACTAATAATAATATTATATTACTACATTTTTTTTAAAACTTAAATATCAAAAATAAATTTTCATTAAAATATTAAATTCATTTTTTTATATATAAATTTAATATATAAAATAATATGATAATATAATTTTAATTACATATTAAAATATCTTATGTTAAATGTATTTAAATTACAAAAAAGAAGTTTAATAAAATTAAAACTATACAAAAAAAAAATTCCAATAAAATTAACTAACTATATTTGAGCAGATTTAATTGACCCTAGTACAGAAGAAAGAAAATATGTTCTAAATATTTTAGGTCAAAGAATAATACAAAGACCAAAATTATTTAATATAGAAGCATCAGCAAGATTTTTTACTGACAAAGATGGATTACATGTTCACTCTTTTTTTTTTTATAAAGATTCCAATAACAGAATTAGTAATTCTGCGGTAGCATTTACAATAAAAAATAATAAACTTTATTCTTTAAGAGAAAAAGAATTACCAGCATTTCGTTTTTATAGAATTAAAACTAAAAATCAAATTCTAATTCATTGTAATCCATATGAATTATTATTAAATTTATTTGAAATTAAAATAGAACAACTAGCTAATGAAATAGAAAATATATATAAAGATTTAGAAAATTTAACACAAGTAATATTAAGAGATCAAAATAATCAGGAATTTAATCGTTCTATATCAGAATTATCCATTAAAGAAGATACTACATCTAAAATTAGAATATGTTTATCAGACACTAAAAGAGCATTAAATTTTTTAATCAGAAAGGAAGTTTTAAAATTCTTACAAAGAGAACAAGCTAGAGAAATAATTAGAGATATAGAATCTTTATTACCACATAATGAATCTATATTTCAAAAAATAAATTTTTTAATACAATCATCAATAGAATTTTTAAACATAGAACAAAATAGAATTATAAAAATTTTTTCATTAATATCAGTAATTTTTTTACCACCTACTTTATTATCTTCATCATATGGAATGAATTTTAAATATATACCAGAATTACATTGAAAATATGGCTATCCTATTACTATAATAGGAATGTTTACATTAAGTTTAATTTCATATTTTTATTTTAAAATAAAAAAATGATTATAAATAGAAAAAAATATTAAAAAAAATTAAATTATGATTAAATTTAGTAAATTCAATATAGGTCAACAAGTAAGACATAAATTATTTGGTTTTTTAGGAGTTATAATAGATATTGATTATGAATATTCTCTTTTAGAATCAAATATAAAAAAATTATCAATAAATAAAGCTTTTAAAAAAACACCATGATATCATGTAATTATGGAAGATGATAATGGATATCCTGTACATATATATTTATCTGAATCCCAATTATCATGAGTAAATAATATTAAATATTTAGAAACTTCATCTTTAGATGAATTATCTAATTCAATCAAAAAACAATTTAAAAAACCAAAACTAAGAAATTAAAATGAGTATATTAGGTTTAGGAATAGATATTTCTAATATTAATAGATTTAGAAAAATGTCTCTTTCGTTTATTAAAAAAATATCAAAAAAAATATTAACTAAATTAGAACTAAAAAAATATAAAAAAGAAAAAAATAAAATATTATTTTTAGCTAGAAGTTTTGCTGCTAAAGAAGCAGCATCTAAAGCTTTAGGTATAGGAATACAAAAAAAAATATATTTTAATAATTTTGAAATTACATATAATAAATATGGTAAACCTAAAATATATTTATTAAAAAATGCCGCTAAAATTTTCAAAAACAAAAATGGTAAAAAAATAAGTTTAAGTATAACAGATGAAAAAAAATATGTTATTGCTGTAGTAATTATGGAAAATTTATAAAGAATATAATCATATTATTTCTTCGATTCATAAAGAATTATCTTTAGATTCTAAAATTAATGGAATATTATTAAATATTTTATTTTTCATAATTCAATAAAAAATATTTTTACATAAATAACTATTTTTTAAAGAACCATGTCTATCTTTTTTACTAAAAAAATTATATTTACTACCATTTAAATGTATTACTTTTAAATAATTTAAACCTATAATATGATGAAAATATGAAAAAAAAAAATCACATAAAGAAAAATTTCTTAAATCATATCCTGATGAAAATGCATGACATAAATCTATACATATACCAATACGAGATTTATTTTTAACATTTTTAATAATATAATTTATTTGTTCTAAAGAATACCCTACAGAAACGCCTGTATTAACTGTATTTTCAATTAATAAAACTACATTTATAGTCTTATTAATTACATAATTAATAGAACTAATTACTATATTTAAACATTCTAATTCAGTAATCATATTTAAATGATAACCAGGATGAAATATAATATATTTTATATTTAAACAATTGCAATAATTAATTTCTTTAATAAACCATAATCTATATCAATATAATTTTTTTTTAATATAATGACCTAAATTAATTAAAAAATTACTATGTGCATAAAAATAATTACTTAAAGATTTTTTTTTTAAAAATAAAAAAATATTTTCTATTTTAATTTTTAAAAAATAATTTTCTTTATATAATCAATAAGGATAAATTAAAAAAGAAAAAACATTTATTCCTAAATATTTTATTATAAAAAATATTTTTTTTAATTTATATATATTAATATATAATCCAATTTTTTTTTCTCTGATTTTAAGGTTAATATTCATATATAATATTATATATTAATATAATATAAATAATTTAAAAACTAAAAATATGATAAATATATTACTTTCAGTAAAACACAGAAAAAAATCAGGATCTCAATATAGTAAAAAAATAAGAAAAAAAAAATTAATACCAGCAATAATATATGGTAAAAAAAAAAAAAATATTATGTTATCTTTAAAACATGATTATATATACAATATAATTAAAAAAAATCAATTAAAATTTAATATTAAAAAAATTAATTTTAAAATAAAAATTAAAAATAAAGTTATAAACTCTAAAATAAAAGAAATACAAAAACATCCATTTAAAAATAAAATACTACATATAGATTTTATATATACATAAATTTGGGTCGTACAGGAGTCGAACCTGTGACCAATTGATTAAAAGTCAACTGCTCTACCTCTGAGCTAACGACCCATATATAATACATATTATAGTAATATAATTTAATATTAAAAACAATGAAAAAAATTAAAATATTAAAGATTTATAAAGATGTTATTACTCCTAAATATATGACTAAAGGATCATGTGGATTAGATATAAGAGCATATTTAAAAAAAAATGTTACTTTATATCCTTTTAAAAGTAAGTTAATTACAACTGGAATTAGAATATATATTAAAAAAAAAAATATTACTGCAATTATAGTTCCTAGATCAGGTTTAAGTTATAAAAAAAAAATTATATTAGGTAATACTATAGGAATAATAGATTCTGATTATCAAGGAGAATTAAAAATATTATTATATAATCAAAGCAAAAAAAAATTTATTATAAAAAATAAAGATAGAATAGCGCAAATAATTTTTATACCAATATTAAAAATAAATTTTGATATAGTAAAAAATTTTAAACATAAAACTAAAAGACATATATCTGGTTTTGGATATACAGGTATAAAATAAAATATAAAAATAAATTTTTATGTCTATAAAAAAAAAAATAAAAATATTAATTAAAAAATATAAATATTTTTTAGTTGGATTTAGTGGAGGTATAGATTCTACAGTTTTATTATATGAATTATATAAACAATCACTCAAAAAAAATATTTATATAAGAGCTATACATATTAATCATAATGTCAATATATTATCAAAAAAATGATCACATCATTGTGAAAATATATGTAAAAAATGAAATATAAAAATAATAGTAAAAAAAATAGATGTGCCACCTAAAAAAAATTTAGAATGTTCATTAAGAAAAATAAGATATAAAATATATGAAGAAAATATTTTAAAAAAAGAAATTTTATTAACAGCACATAATAAAAATGACCAATGTGAAAGTTTTTTTTTAGCTCTTAAAAGAGGAAGTGGTCCTAAAGGATTATCAGGAATTAAAAAAAAAAAAAAAAATAAAAATTTTATTATTTATAGACCTTTACTAAAAATTGATAGAAAAAAAATTAAAAAATATGCTTTAAAAAAAAAATTAATGTGAATAAATGATAATAACAATAAAAATACCAATTTAGACAGAAATTTTCTAAGATTATTAATTATTAAAAAATTAATTCTTAAATGACCATTTTTTTTATCTTCTGTATATAGAAGTTCTAAACTATGTTTAAAACAAGAAAAATTATTAAATTATTTGCTTAAAAAAAAAATTAAAAAAAATATATATAAAAATAAAATAAAACTAAAATATTTATTAAAATTAAACAAAAATACAGCATTCTTTATTATTAGAAAATGAATAAATTTAAATAACCAAAAAATGATTTCATATAAATTAATGAATTATGTATGAGAAAAAATAATTAAATTAAAAAAAAAAAAATATTTTCAAATATATTTAAAAAAATTTTTAATTAATAAATATAAAAATACTATATATTTAACTAAAAAATATAAAAATATTAAAAAAAAAACATTTTTATGAAAAAATACTGAAAAAAAATTTTTTTTACCTAATAAAAACGGATATTTAGAAATAAATAAAAATACAAAAAACAAAAAAAATATTATTAGAAAACCTAAAAAAAATGAATTTATTTATATAAAATTTGATATAAAAAATAGAATAAAAATAAATAATAAAAAAAAAAAAATAAAAAAAATATGACAAGAAAAAAAAATTCTTCCATGAAAAAGAAAATATATACCTATAATATTTTATAACGAAAAACCAATATTATGTCAAAATATTTTTACTACAAAATATAGTAAAACAAAAAAAAAAAAAAAATGAACTATAGAATGAATTAAAAAAAAATAATTATTTATATTTATTTAATAAATAATCAAATATATTTTTAATACAAATAAATTTCTTAAATTTATTTAATCTATCTTGAAACTCTACTAAACCTAAACTTAAATTTTTATTACTCAATATTAATAAATTAGGAATACCTATTAGATTTAAATCAGTAAACATTTCTCCAATATATAATTCTCTATCATCTAATAAAACACTAATATTATTAAGAATTAAAAAATGATAAATTTTCATGGTAATATTGTAAACTAAATCAAATTTATACATACCAATAGGCAAAATACCTAACTTAAAATTAGCTACTGATAAAGGCCAAATAATACCATTATTATCATGATACTGTTCAACTAAACAAGAAACAATTCTTGTAATACCTATACCGTAACAACCCATAAAAATTTTTTTATTTAAATAATAATTTTTATTAAAAATAGAAGAATAATAATTACCTAATTTAAATATATGAGCTATTTCAGTAGTTTTTAATTTCAAAAAGTTATTTTTTAAATTATAATTTTTATTTAAAAAATAAAAATAATTTTTACATATATCATAAAAACCACTAACTCTAATATTTATAAATCAATTAACATTCATATAAAAATAATTATTTTTATTAGCACCCACAATAAAATTATTCAAATTAATTAAAGAATAATCAGAAATAATTTGATAATTTAAAAAAGGACCTAAAAATATATATTTAAAACCAAATTTTTTTAAAATTTTTTTTTTACTCCAAATAATTATTTTGTTAACAAAAGAATATATTTTATATAATTTATTAATATCTAAAATTTTATTCAGAGGTATTAAAATTAATAAAAAAAATTTTTTTTTATTACTTATAAATTCCACTAAATTAGTTCTAATATTTTTTTTACATTTTAAAAATTTTTTTATTTTTTTTATCTTATTAATTTTTTTAATATTAAATAATTTTATATTTTTATTTTTTTTATATTTAAAATTAGAAAAATTATTATAGTTTTTATAGTAACAAGAATAATTAAAATATTTTTTATCATTCTTAACATAAATATTATCTTCTCCATAACTAGAATAAATATGAAATTCATGTGATAAAAAACCCTTAATATTACCACAATTAGCTTTTTTACAAAAAAAATTTAAACCCATTTCTGAAAATAAAATTTCATATATATTAAAAATTTTATTATAAATTATATCTAAACATTCTAAAGAAGAATGAAATGAGTATGCATCATTCATAAAAAATTCTCTAGATCTAATAATACCTAATTTAGGTCTAATTTCATCTCTAAATTTTTTTTGAATTTGATAAAAAATTTTAGGAAAAAAATTTAAATTAAAATTTTCATTACATATAAGTTGAGTTATAACTTCCTCATGAGTAGGAGAAATAATAAATAATTTATTATTTCTATCATAAAATTGAAATAATTCTTTACCATATTCTAATAATCTACCACTTTTTTTTCATATATAAGATGGTTGTATAATAGGTATATTAATTTCCATAGCATTAATTTTATTAAAATATTTTTTAATTAAATTAATAATATTATTAATAACTTTAATACCATTGGGTAATCATATATATACACCAGAATATAATCTACGTATTATTCCACCTTTAATCATTAAATTGTAAACTAAATTATTTTTGTTATTTAATGATATATTTTTAGAAGTAAATAAAGAAAATTGTTTTGTTTTCATATTTTTTTAAAAAATTAATAAATTTATTCTAATTAACTAACTATATTACCCAAATAATTACCTCCTAATAAATGCATATGTAAATAAAATATTTCTTGTCCAGCATGTTTATTACAATTAATTACTAATCTATAACCATTTTTATGTATTTTTTTCTTTTTTGCTATTTTGGAAGCTATCAATAACATTTTTCCTAAAATTAAAACATGTTTATTATTTACTCAATTCATATTTTTAATATAAATATTAGGAACTATTATTAAATGAACTAAAGCTTTAGGGTTTAAATCATCAAAAACTGTTACATACTCATCTTGATAAATAATTTTGGATTTTACTTTACCATTTACTATATCTTTAAATATATTTTCTTTTTTCATAATTAATTTTTAAAATATTAAATTTATTTTAATATTATATAAAAAAAAAATAAAATAAAATACAATAATATAAATATTATTAGTGACTTTAAAATTTAAATTTGCTATACTTTCTTGTTAAGATAAGATATTATAGGTCTATAGCTCAGATGGAAGAGCACACCCCTGATAAGGGTGAGGTCAGTGGTTCAAATCCGCTTAGACCTAAATTTAATAGGGGTATAGTTTAATCCGGTAGAATAATGGTCTCCAAAATCATAGGTTAAGGTTCAAATCCTTCTACCCCTGTTTAGTAAATTAACTATAAAAAAATTTTAAAAAAAATATTCTAATAAAAAATATTTTTTTTAAAAAATTATTTAAATTAAAAATTTTTTCAAAAAATATTATTGTAAATTAATATTATCTGGTATAAAAACATATCCCAATCCTCAAACAGTTTGTATATATCTAGGTTTAACAGAATTATTTTCAATTAAACGACGTAATCTAGATATTTGTACATCTATAGATCTTTCTATAGCATTATATTCTTTACCTCTAGCTAAAAACATTAACTTTTCTCTAGATAAAGGTTTTTTAGCATTATTAATTAAAACTTTCAATATAGAAAATTCACTACTTGTTAAAAAAATTTTTTTATCATTCTTAAACATTTCTCTAGTAATTAAATTTAATTTACAATTACCAAATTTAACTATTATATTTTCTTTATATAAAGAAATACTAGATGTTTCGTAATATTGACGTCTTAATAAAGATCTTATACGGGCTAACAATTCTCTAGGATTAAAAGGTTTAGAGATATAATCATCAGCACCAATTTCTAAACCTATAACACGATCTATATCATCATTTTTAGCAGTAACAATAATAATAGGAATATAATTTTTTTCTCCACGTAATTTTTTACATACAGTTAATCCATCTTCACCTGGTAAAACTAAATCTAAAATTATAAGATCAAATATTTCTCTAACTAATAATCTTTGCATTTGTATAGAATTAATGACATTTTTTACATAGAAATTATATTTATTTAGATAATTTTTTAAAATAGATATTAATTCTATATCATCATCAACAATTAATATTTTCTTGCTTTTTAACATAAAAACTCCAAAAATTTATACTTTAAAAAATAAATATTTTAAAAATAAATTTAATTAATATATTTTAATATTATTAAATAATAATACTATAAAAAAATATATTCTCATAAAAAAATAAAAATTTTACAATATTTATAAAATAACAAATACAAAAATGTAATTTATTTAAAATATTAAACACGAGATTTATAAGTAAAAAATCTAGAGTTTATTTTTACAGAATCACCTATATTTATAAAATTAGGAACTTTAATTTTTATACCAGTAATTAATTTTGCATATTTAAAATTCGAAACAAAATTATTATTATAATTAGTATTTATTTCTATAACTTTTAAAATAATATATTTAGGTAATAAAATTTTTATAGGAATTTTATCTCAGAATACAATTCTGTAATAATTATTTTTATATATTAAAAAAACATAATCTTTAATTATTTTTTTATGCAAAAAAACTTCATTATAATTATATTTATTTATAAAATATCAATTATTTTTCAAATTATATACATAATAAAAATCATCTATATAGATATTTGCTTTTTTAATATTATTAATAAATTTAAATGTT
Source organism: Candidatus Stammera capleta (assembly GCA_036689465.1). Lineage (GTDB taxonomy): Bacteria > Pseudomonadota > Gammaproteobacteria > Enterobacterales > Enterobacteriaceae > Stammera > Stammera capleta_AP. Next base: position 283,782 of record CP144833.1, read on the forward strand.
TTAATAATTAATTTATTTGTAATTCAATTTCTTATTTTAGTACGTATAAATTCATGTCCTTTACCAGGTTTAATAAAATCAATAAATTCTATTTTATATGGTTCATTTAAATAAATAATATTACTACCGATAAAAAAAATATCTTTTATATTCATATTTAAAAATAAATTATTAATAAAAAAAAATATATTATAATTAATAAATTATAATTTTAAAAAAAAATAAATCAATATATGAAATATAAAATACAAAAAAATATTATTAATTATTATAAAAATAATGAATGTTTAATAATAGGTATATATAAAAACAACAAAATAAAAAAAAATACACCTAAATATAATTTAATTTCAAATGAAATAAAAAAATATAATTTTAAAGGAAAAATAAATACATCATTAATAATAAAAGATATAAACACAAAAAAAAAAGAAGATTGTATTTTAATAGGTTGTGGAGAAAAAAAAAAAATTAATAAAAATAAATTTAAAAAAATAATTAAAAATTCATTCAAAATTATTAAAAAATTAAACTATAAAAATATAATGTATTCTTTAAATAATATTTATACAAAAAAAAATATATATTGAAAAATATTTAATATTATAAAAATATTTGAAGAAAAAAAATATTTTTTAAACAAATTTAAAAATAATTATATAAATAAATATAAAAATATAAATATAAATTTTTTACCCAGAAAACTAACACACTATTCTACAATAAAAAAATCTATTAAAAAATCTTTATTCATATTAAAAGGAATAAAAATTAGTAAAAATTTATGTAATTTACCAGCTAATATATGTAATTCTTCATATATATATAAAAAAATAAAAAAAAAATTCAAAAATTCTAACATTAAAATATCTTATTTAGATAAAAAAAAAATGTCTTCATTAGGTATGAATGCATATTTATCTGTAAATAAAGGTTCATATAATGAACCATTAATGATTATATTAAAATACAATAATAATATAAATATGTCTAAACCAATAATATTAATAGGAAAAGGATTAACATTTGATACAGGAGGAATATCTATAAAACCATCTTTTAATATGCATAAAATGAAATATGATATGTCAGGTGCAGCATCTATATATGGTATTATTTATATAATATCAAAATTAAAATTAAAAATAAATGTTATAGGAATATTATCATGTGCAGAAAACACTATTGGTAATAATTCTACTAAACCCGGAGATATAATAACCACTTTATCTAAAAAAACAGTAGAAATTATTAACACTGATGCAGAAGGTAGATTAGTATTATGCGATACATTAACATATATAAAAAAATTTCATCCTAAATTAGTTATAGATATTGCCACTTTAACTGGATCATGTGCAATAGCACTAGGAAGAAAAATTAATGGATTACTATCAAATAGTAAAAAATTATCTAGTAATATATTAAAATCCGCTATTGATGCCGATGAATATATTCATCAATTACCTTTATTTAAAAAATACAATAAATATTTAAAATCTGATATAGCTGATATTAAAAACTGCACAAATTGACCATATGGTGGAACTATAATAGCAGCATGTTTTTTATCCTATTTTACTAAAAAATATAAATGAGCGCATATAGATATTGCTGGAACAGCATATAACAATAAAGGTTCTACTGGACAACCAATCAATATTATTATTCAGTTTTTAATTAATTATATTAAAGAAAATGAAAAAAAAATTCAATTTAAAACATAAAGAACATAATATATATACATGTTGAAAAAAAAATAATTTATTTAAACCTAGTATTAATATAAATAATAAAAAAAATTTCTCAATTATTATGCCTCCACCTAATATAACAGGATGTCTACATATAGGACATGCACTACAACAAACTATAATGGATATCATAATAAGATATAAAAAAATGTCAGGATATAATACATTATGATTAATGGGAACAGATCATGCTGGTATATCTACACAAATAATAGTAGAAAATTATATAAAAAAAAAAAATAAAAATAAAAAAATATCTAACAAAAAAATTATTAAAGAAATATGAAAATGAAAAAAAAAATACGAAAAAAAAATTTATAAACAAACTAAATTATTAGGTAGTTCTGTAGACTGATCTAAAACATGTTTTTCATTAGATAAAAATTTTACTAAATCTGTACAAAAAGTATTTATATATTTGTATAAAAAAAAATTAATATATAAAAAAAAAAAAGCAGTTTATTGAGATAAAAAAATTCAATCTGTATTATCAGATTTAGAAATAAATAAAATTAAAAAGAAAAAAAAAATATATTTTTTAAAATTTAATATTTTAAAAGAAAAAAAAATAATAATTATACAAACTACAAGACCAGAAATTATATTAGGTGTAACAGGAATAGCTGTAAAAAATAAAAATAATAAATTAATAGGAAAAAAAATTATAAATCCATTAACTAATTATTACATTAAAATAATATATGATAAAAATATTATATTTAATAAAAAAAAATATGTAAAAATTATTCCTGGTCATAAAATTAATCATTTAATTTTTAGTAAAAAATATCATTTAGATATAATAAATATTTTTCAAAAAAATGGTAATTTAAAAAAAAAAATAAATATTATAGATTATAATTTTAAAAAAAAAAATATTTTAATTAATATTTCTAAAATATTAAAACTGAAAAAATTTAGTTTAAAATTTGTAAGAAAAAAAATTATAAAATTTTTTAAAAAAAATAAAATTATTTTAAAAACAAAGAAAAAAAAAATAAATATATATTTAAGTAACAAAACTAGTTCTGCACCAATAGTATTAATTACAAATCAATGATACTTAAAAACATTTCCTTTAGCTAAAAAAGCAATAAAATTAGTAAAAAAAAAAAAAATTACCTTTATACCATCAAAATATAAAAAAATATTTTTTCAATGAATGGAAAATATACAAGACTGATGTATATCAAGACAAATATGTTGAGGTCATAAAATACCTATTTGATATGACAAAAAAAAAAATATATATATAGGAAAAAATAAAAAAGAAATTTTTTCTAAATATAATATAAAAACTAAAATTAAACAAGATAAAAATGTATTAGATACATGATTTTCATCTTCTTTATGGACTTTTACATCATTAGGTTGACCTAAAAATAAAATATTTTTAAAAAAATTTCATCCTATAAATTTAATAGTAAGTGGATTTGATATTATATTTTTCTGAATTTCTAGAATGATTATGATGACGTCATATTTATCAAAAAAATTTAATTATTTAAATATACCATTCAAAAAAGTATTTTTAACTGGTTTAATAAGAGATGAAGATGGTAAAAAAATGTCTAAATCTATAGGTAATGTCATAGACCCAATAGATATTATTAAAGGAATTACATTAAAAAAACTAATCAATAAAAGAACTAAAAATATAATAAAAATAAATAATACTAAAAAAATTATTGAAAATACAAAAAAAAAATTTCCTAATGGAATTAAAAAACATAGTATTGATGTATTAAGATTTACATTATGTTCAATATTAACAATGAAATCAAAAATAAATTTTGATATTAAAAAATTAATACATAGTTATAATTATTGTAATAAAATATGAAATATATATAGATATATACATAAAAATTTTAATTATAAATTAAATAAAAAAAAAATAAATATTAATAAATTTAATTTAATAGAAAGCTGAATATTACATCAAACTAACGATTTAATTATAAAATTTAAATTAAACATAAAAAAATTTAGATTTGATTTATTAAGTCAAATAATGTTTCAATTTATTAAAAATAAATTTTGTGATTGGTATATAGAAATTAATAAAATACTTATTAAAAAAAAAAATACTACTAATAATAAAATAATTTTAATACATATATTCAAAATTATATTAAAATTAACTCATCCTATTACACCTTTTATAACAGAATATTTATGAAATAAAGTAAATAAAAAAAAAACTTTTATACTAAAGAAAAAAATCCCTAAACCTAAAAAATATTTTAATAATTTTAAAAATAATAAAATCTTTATTAAAATACAAAAAATTTTAATTTTTATAAGAAAAATAAATAAAAAAAAAAAAAAAAATATCAAGTATCTAATAATTTTAAATTTGAATTTAAATTATAAAGATATTATCTTAAGAAATGAATATTTATTTAATTTTGTAAATATTAAAAAAATATTTTTTATACAAAAAAAAAATATTAATATATATAAATTAAAAAATAAAAATATAGAAAAAAAAATAATAAGTAAAATAAATATTATTTGTTTATAAAAAAGCGAGTAACGGGATTCGAACCCGTATCTTCAGCTTGGAAGGCTAAAATAATAACCATTATAAAATACTCGCCTTATACATATATATTGGTGGGAGAAGGATTCGAACCTTCGAAGTCTATGACAACAAATTTACAGTCTGTCCCTTTTAGCCACTCAGGAATCCCACCATCTAAAAGTTTTATGCCGGTTACCGGAATCGAACTGGTGACCTACTGATTACAAGTCAGTTGCTCTACCTGCTGAGCTAAACCGGCTTTTAAAATGGAGTTAAGCGGATTTGAACCGCTTACCTTCTGCTTGCAAAACAGATGCTCTACCAATTGAGCTATAACCCCTTTTTTAAACTCTTAAAATATATTATATAATATTATTTTAATATTTTTCATTTTTTTTATAAAAATATAAAAAATTATTATATTTTTTTAATTTTAAATTTAATTTTAAAAATTTATTTATATTATCATAAATATATATATTTTTAATTTTTTTTAAAATATTTTCTTTTTTATGTAAAAATTTTTTTTTATTTAAAGAATTAAATTTTATATTTTTATTTATTAGTAAAATTAATTTATTAAATTTAAATTCCAAAAAACCATTATAGACATAAAAATATTTATATTTATTTGTATATATTTTGATAAAAATATTTTTTGAAAAAATTAAAATAGGAGTATGTAGAGAATAAATTTCTAATTCTTTGTTATTAGAATAATATAATTTTATATGATGTATAAAATCATTAAAATAAATTTTTTTAGGAGATAGCATTAAAAAATTAAAATTCATGTTTTAAATTAAATAATTTGTTATTTATTTATATCTTCAATTTCACCTATCATATAAAAATAATTTTCATGTATATGATCATATTTACCTTTTATTATATCTTTAAATCCTTTAATATTTTTTTTTATAGATACATATTTACCAGGAATATTAGTAAATATTTCACTTACATAAAAAGGTTGAGATAAAAATTTTTGTATTTTTCTTGCTCGAGATACTAATAATTTATCTTCTTCTGATAATTCATCTATACCTAATATTGATATAATATCTTTTAATTCCTTATATTTCTGTAATATTTTTTTTACATTTTGCGCAACATTATAATGTTCAAAACCTACAATATCAGGAGTTAACTGATCACTACTAGATAATAAAGGATCAATAGCAGGATATATACCAGAAGCAGCTATTTGACGATCTAATACTATAATAGCATCAAGATGGGAAAAAGTAGCAATAGATGAAGGATCACTAAAATCATCTGCGGGAACATATACTGCTTGAACAGAAGTTATAGATCCATATTTAGTAGAACAAATCCTTTCTTGTAAAATACCCATTTCTTCAAACAAAGTAGGTTGATATCCCACAGAAGAAGGTATACGACCTAATAGAGAAGAAATTTCTGTACCTGCTAAAATATATCTATATATATTATCTATAAAAAATAAAACATCGTGACCATCATCTCTAAATTTTTCTGCAATGGTTAAACCAGTCAAAGCTACTTTAAATCTATTACCAGGAGTTTCATTCATTTGTCCATAAACTAATGAAACTTTATCTATTACCTTGGAACTACACATTTCATTATAAAAATCATATCCTTCTCTTATTCTTTCTCCTACACCAGTAAAAACAGAATAACCGGAATGTTTAATAGCTATATTTCTAATTAATTCCATCATATTAACTGTTTTACCTACACCAGCTCCACCAAATAGACCTACTTTACCTCCTTTTATAAAAGGACATATTAAATCTATTACTTTAATTCCAGTTTCTAATATTTCTTGAGAAGAAGATAAATCAACATATTTAGGGGATTTATTATATATAGATCTATATTCTTTAGAAACAATTTTTTTTTTACCATCTAAAGGATTACCTAAAACATTTATTATTCTTCCTAAAAGATTTTCTCCTACTGGTATAGATATTTTCTTAAATGTATCTATAACTTTCATTCCTCTATATAATTTATCTGTTGATCCCATAGCTATTGTTTTGACAATACCTTGATCTATTTGTTGTTGAACTTCTAAAACCAAAATTATTTTATTATTTTTAATAACATGTAATACATTAAATAATTTGGGAATATAATTATCAAATTCAACATCTACTATAACACCTAATATTCTAATTATTTTACCTTGATTACACATATAATATTTTTATATTAAATTTAAAATTTTATTATTTTTAAAAATATTAAAAACTAGAAATTAATTCTGTAATTTCTTTAGTAATATTAAATTGACGTATTTTATTATACATTAAATCTAATTTTTTAAATAAATTTTCCGAATTTAAAGATGCATTTTTCATTACTAAAACTCTAGAAAAATATTCAGAAACTATATTATTTAATAAACAATTACTTATTTTAGAATTTATATATGTAAATAATAAATTATTAATAAATTTATTTTTATTATTTTCATATAAATAATTTATTTTTTCTTTTTTTTTTTTTAATGAAATAGGTAATAATCTTTTTATTTTAGCTACATATTTATTTTTAATAAAATTATTGTTTGCTATAAATATTAAAATATTATTTTTCTTTTTATAAAATTTTATTATTTTTTTAGTTAAATTATTAGTATTATAATTAGAAATATCATATAAAAAAATATTTTTTTTTCATATTTTAAATTTTATATTTAATTGTTTTAATTTTTTTACTAATAAAAAATTTTTTTTACCTAATAAAAAAAAATATATTTTTTTTTTAAAAAAAAAATTTTTTTTTATATTTAAAATTATTTCTTTGTATAAATTTGTATTTATATTGCTACATAAACCTTGATTAGTAGATATTACAATATATAATATATATTTAATATTTTTTTCTTTTTTAATATAAATATGGTTAATATTTTCAATATTATTTACTAATTTATAAATTAAATCTAAATATTTATCATTATTTAAAATTTTATCACTAAAAAATTTACATTTTGATATAGATATCATTTCCATTGATTTAGTGATCTTATGAATATATTTAATACTTTTTTTTTTATTTTTTAAATCTTTTTTATTTATCAAAATTTTTCTCCTTATTAAAATATTTTTTTTTAAAACAAAAAATTATATTTTTAAGTTTATGTATTAATTTTTTATTAAAAGATTTATATAAATTAATTTTATTTTTAAAACCAGAATATTTTTTTTTTATATATAAATATAATTTTTTTTCAAAAAATAATATTTTATTAACATTAATATCATCTAAATAATTAAATTTTAAAGAAAAAAATATTAACATTTGTTTAAATAAAGATAAAGGTTTATACTGTTTTTGTTTAAGTATTTCTACTATTTTACTACCTCTAATTAGTTGTTTATTAGTTTGATCATCTATATCAAAAGAAAACTGTGAAAAATTAAGTAATTCGTAATATTGCGATAAAGAGGTTCTTAATGAACTACATAAATATTTCATTATTTTAGTTTGCGCTACAGAACCAACTCTAGATACTGAAATACCAGGATTTATAGCTGGTTTTATACCAGAATTAAATAAATTTGATTCAAGAAAAATTTGTCCATCAGTAATAGAAATGATATTAGTTGGTATAAAAGAAGATATATCACCTTCATATGTTTCAACAATAGGTAAAGCTGTTAATGAACCATTTATACCATCACAAGGATAATTATTGTTATATTTTTTTATAAAATTATAATTTACATATGCAGATCTTTCTAATAATCTAGAATGTAAATAAAATATATCTCCGGGAAATGCTTCTCTACCTGGTGTACGATGCAATAATAAAGATATTTGTCTATAAGATATAGCATGTTTAGTTAAATCATCATATATAATAAGAACATCTTCACCATAATTTCTAAAATATTCAGCTATAGCACAACCCGAATAAGGACTTATGTATTGCATAACAGCATTATCAGAAGCATTAGCTACTACTACAGTAGTATAACTCATAGCATTATAATGCTCTAATTTTTTAACTATATTAAAAACAGAAGATAATTTTTGTCCTATAGAAACATATATACATTTCACATTTAAATTATGTTGATTAATAATAACATCTATAGCTAAACTAGTTTTACCTGTTTTTCTATCCCCTATAATTAATTCTCTTTGTCCTAAACCTATAGGTATCATACTGTCTATAGCTTTATATCCGGTACATAAAGGTCTATTTATTGAACGTCTATATATTATAGAAGGAGAATCATATTCTATAGGATAATAATTTTTACATTTTATTTCACCTTTACCATCTATAGGTTTTCCTAATGAATTTACTATTCTACCTAATATTTTTTTTCCTACTGGAACACTTAATTTTTCTCCAGTACTTCTTACTTTCATTCCTATATTTAAATTTAAATTAGAAGTTAAAGAAATTGCATTGACGATATATTTATCTAAATCAAATATTAACGCATAACCAATATTATCAGGAAATTCTATTAATTCATTAATTAATACTCTAGAAAGACCAACAATTTTAATTATACCATCTACAATAGATATTATAATTCCTTCATAATATTTACTTATTTTAGTATCTATTTTATTTATTCTTTCTTTAATTAATTTACTAATTCCAGAAAATTTCTTTGACATTTTTTTACTCTTTAAAATTATTAAATTTATAAAAAAAATTATTTTTTTTGATTATATTTAATATACTTCCATCAAAAATTAAATTATTTATACAAATTTTAAAACCTGCAATAATTTTTTTATCTTTTTTAAATAAAAAAAATATTCTTTTATTTACAGCATATAATTTAATAATACTTTTTATTTTTTTTATATTTGTATTATTTATATAATTATTTTTAGTGTAAATAATTACATTTAATATTTTTTTATTTACTTGATATATTTTTTTTAAAAAAAAATATATATTCTCAATTTCAAAATACATATTATCTTCAAAAATAATTTTAATAAAATTTTTCATATTTTTATTTATAAGAATTTGTTTATCAATAATATAATAAATTTCATTTAAACATTTTTTTTTATTTATCTTATAAAAAAAATAAAAAAAATTTTCTTTTAAAATTAAAACAAGTATTTTTAAAAAAATATTTCATTTATAAAATTTTATATTATGACTGCTAATATATTTAAATAATGCTAAAGAATAAAAATAAGAAATATTATATAACATATATATTAATGTAAATTTAAATTTTAAATTTATTTAACATTTTATTAATAAATTTATTTTCATTTTTTTTATTACTAAAAATTTCTGAAGTAATATTTATTAATATTTTATTTATAATAACAGAAATATGTTTATAAAAATTTTTATATATATTTTTCTTTTTTAAAATAATTTTTTGTTTTACCTCTCGTAATAAATTTTTATATTTTTTAATAGCTTTTTTTTCATATTTTTTAAATAAAATAATGCCATTATTTTTAGCTTTTAGAATAATTTTAGAAGCTTTTATTTTTTTATTTAATATATCTTTTTTGATTTTTTTTTTAATAAAAATAAATTTATTTTTAGCTTCTTTAATTTTACAATTTTCTAAATATATTTTTTTTTGCCTTTTTTTAATAACCTTATGAATATAAGGTCAAATATATTTAATACAAAAAATAATATAAAAAATAAATATTATCATTTGTATTAATACAGTAATATTAATTTCCATTTTATATTTTTTTATAGTTAAATTTTATTTGATTATAGAAAATATAATATATAAACTTAATCCTATAATAATCATAGGAATAGCATCTATTAATCCTATAACAATAAAAAACTGATTACGTAATAATGATACTAAACTAGGTTGTCTAGATACGCTATTTATAAAATTACCACCTAAAATACCTATTCCTATACATGCTCCTATAGAAGCTAAACCCATCATTAAAGCGGCAGATATATATAAAATACTATTTTGCATATATTTGATCTCCTTAAAAAATTATGATATATATATTAAAGTAAGTGTCATAAATATAAAAGATTGTAAAAAAGAAATTATTACATGTAACAAAGTTAAAGGTATTATAAAAAAAAATTGCATTCATCAAGGTACTATATAATAAATTAACAAAAAAATTATTTCTCCTGAGTACATATTTCCAAATAATCTTAATGATAAAGATAATATTTTAGAAAAAATATTAATTATTTCTAAAATAATATTTAATGGTATACAAATATTGTAATTAAACGGATAATATATAATTTCTTTAATTAAATCCTTAATATTATATTTATATAATTTATATATAATAATTAATAAAAATACACTTAAAGACATTGATAAAGTAATATTTAAATCTGAAGTAGGTGTAAAAGCAAAATAATTTAAATTAAATATATATTGAAATAAATCAATTGGTAATAATCCCATTAAATTCATTAATAAAATTCACGTAAATACCGTGAATGTTAAAGAGAAAATATATTTATTACTTTTACCACATATATTAATTATATATTTATAAATAAAATATATTAATATGTCTATTAAAGTTTGTACTTTATTTGGTATTGTATTATATTTAACTTCTCTAATAGTATATTTTATAAATAATAAAAATGTTAAACCTAAAAAAAAAGATATTATTAAAGAATCTATATTTAAATTTCAAAAAGAATATTTATAATTATTTCATTTATTTAAAAAACTTAATTTTATTAAATTAAATTGTAAATGAGTTAAATGATGTTTTATATAATTAGAAGGTAATTGAAAATTTCAAATAATATTTTTTATCATAAAAAATTTTTTTAAATCATTGTAGTATTTTTACACAAATTTATAATCTTATATCTAATTATTATAATATATTTTTAAAATATAAAATACAATTTTATATATTCATTGAATTCTATTTTCTATATTTTTTTTTTTTTTTTAAGATATATTATTATATTTATAATAGAAGCTGGTGTTATTCCGGGAATTTCATAAGCTTGATTTAAATATTTCGGTTTATATTTATTTAATTTTTCTATTACTTCATTAGATAATCCAGGAATTTTTTTTCATTTATTAAATTTAAATAAATAAATATCTTTATATTTATTAAATTTATGTAATTCTATTTTTTGTTTTTTAATATATCCCTGATATTTTAAAATAATTTTTGTTTCTTTAATGTATTTAAAATTAATTTTTTTATTATATTTTTTAAATATATTTATAAATTCTTTATGTTTAATATAATCTTTAATAATTAAATTATTTAAATAAATTTTTTTTATTTTTTTTTTTAGTTTTGATTTAATTTTATTTGGTAAATCATTAACAGATATTTTTTTTTCTTTTAAAAAATTATAATTATTTTTAATATAATTCATTTTTTTTTTAAAATAAAATCATTTTTTTTTACTAATTAAACCTAATTTATAACCTAAAGGTGTTAGTCTATAATCGGCATTATCTTCTCTTAAAAATAATCTATGTTCTGATCTAGAGGTAAATATTCTATAAGGTTCATTTACACCTTTATTACATAAATCATCTATTAAAACACCTATATAAGATATAGATCTATCAAGTATAAATTTTTTATTAACAATATTTAAACTAGCATTTATACCCGCAATTAATCCTTGAGCGGAAGCTTCTTCATATCCTGTAGTACCATTTATTTGCCCAGCGAAATAAAGATTTCTTATTATCTTACTTTCTAAGGTTTTTTTTAAATCTTTAGGATTTAAAAATAAATATTCTACTGCATATCCAGGAACTAAAATTTTAGCGTTTTCCATTCCTTTAATAGTTTGTATAATTTTTTTTTGAATTTTAAATGGTAAACTCATGGATATGCCATTAGGATATATAATTTTTTCATCTATATTTTCAGGTTCAAGAAATATACGATGTCTTTTTTTATTTGAAAAATTAATTATTTTATCTTCTATAGATGGACAATATCTAGGACCTTTACCTACTATTATACCTTTATGTAAAGCATTTTTATTTAAATTTTTTTTAATTATATTATGTGTTTTTATATTAGTATAAGTTAAGTAACAATTAATTTCTTTTAGTTTTTTTCTTTTTTTTCTAATATTATTAAAGTATGAAAAGTAATTAATATTTTTATCATTTAATATTTTTTTTATTACTTTAAAATTAATAGTTTTTTTTTTTATTCTAGGAGGTGTTCCTGTTTTGAAATATTTTAAATTAAAATTATATTTACTTAAATAGTTTGCTAAATGTTCTGAAGAATGATCTGATATTCTCCCTCCTTTTATACTTTTTAATCCGATAAATATTTTAGAGTTTAAAAAAGTTCCAGTACATATTATTACTGTATGTGAATATATTTTTTCTTTTTTAGAAGTTTTTACACCTTTAACACATTTATTTTTTACTATTAACTTTACTACTTCTCCTTGATATATAGTTAAATACTTTAACTTTTTTAGTTCATTAAATGCATTTTTTTTATATATATTTCTATCTATTTGTGCTCTGGTAGCTCTTACTGCTTCTCCCTTACTAGAGTTCAATGTTTTGTATTGTATAGCTGAATAGTCTGTAATTTTTCCTATTACCCCCCCCATAGCATCTACTTCTTTTACTAAGTTACTTTTTCCTATTCCTCCTATAGAAGGATTACAGGATATTTCTCCTATATTATTTTTGTTATAGGTAATTAATAGAGTTCTTCTTTTCATTTTAGAAGATACATAAGATGCTTCTATTCCTGAGTGTCCTCCTCCTATAACTATAACGTCAAATAAACTACTGTTATACAAATACATAAAATTTAGTGATTATTGTGTTTAAAAGTATGATAAATTTTATACTATTATTTTATATAAATCAATTTTTTTTTAAAAATATATTGAATTATTTGAATATGGATATTATACTAACATAATGTTAGTGTTTTTTTGTGTTTATAAAAGTAAATTAAATGATTTTAATATATTGATATTTTTTTTATGAAAGAATAATTTTTATTT